>CABUMZ010000179.1 GCA_902492825.1 uncultured Collinsella sp. | reverse complement strand
GGCGATGATGGCAATACCGATCCCGCTGGCTTCGATCGTCAGGATCTTGTTGATCTCGACACCCTCGAACAGACGGGCCCACTCGGCGCCCATATGGTCGAACAGCTCAACGTCGCACTGGTGGTTGAGGAAGGCATCAACCTTAAGGACGTTACCGGCCTTTACGATGCCGTCATGGCGAATACGATCCTCAAGCTCCTGCATGGCGCAACCCCTTCTCGCGGCAACGATACCGCGCGATTAATAAACGTTGTTCGATAGTCTACCACGGACCGACCCCCGCCCGCCCCACAAGCCGCATCGCACCATAAAGCTGCAAGACCAGTAGATAGGCCCGATTCGTGGCAGACAGCCTCCCAACACGCTAATGCCGGGTGCGCGTCCTCACCAAACGTACCAATGTGAGCGCAAAGCCCACGGTAGCAACGGCCATCAGCACGTAGAATACCAAACGGAAGCCAAAGAGGAACACGTCCGGACGACCCGCCACATAGCTCGTGACCGTCTTGCCCATCGCCGCGCTCGTCTGTCCATACAGGATGCGCGACGCCGCCGTAATACCCAGCGCTATGCCCGCATAGCGCGCCAAGCTGCTCAAGCTGCCCGCAAAGCCAAGCGCCTCACGCGGAGCCGAACCCATATACAGCGAATTATTGGGACTCTGGAAGATCGACGTGCCGCACGACATAAACGCGACGCAGCACACAATCATCAAGATGGAAGAGTGCTCGTCAAGCGTGCTCACCGCAAAGAGACCGCACACGTACACGCCCAGGCCAACGGCCGTGGGCGCTTCACAACCAACACGGTCGGACACCGAGCCCGAAAGCGGGCCCACAAAGGCATTCACGACCGGCATCGCCAAAAACAACAGGCCGGAGATATCGGAGCTAAAGCCGTGGGCATCCTGAAAGTAGAACGGCAGCACAAACTCGGAGGCACCGATACCCACGAACACGATAAGCATGCAAGCCAGGTTAATCGTGAAAGCCGAGCTCGCAAAGCAGCGACGCGCCGCCTCTGTCAACGGCATAGGGCGTTCGCCAGCCTCCGGCTTCACATGCGGCAGCGTATAGAGTCCCACGATAAACGAGATTACGCCAATGGGCAGATTGATAAGGAAGATGCTCTCCCAGGGAAAGCTCGCCACCAGCACGCCGCCGAGCACGGGGCCGCACATCATGCCAAGAGCCACAAAGGTCGCCAGAATGCCCATGGCACGGCCGCGCTCACGCGCCGGAAACGACTCGGTGATGATGCCCATATTGTTGGCCATCGCGGCGGCACAGCCAATGCCCTGCACGAAACGCGCCAAGATAAGCACCTCGAGCGAAGCCGAAAGCCCGCAAAGCAACGAGCCACCCGTAAAGACGATTACACCAAGCTGGAACACATTCACCTTGCCGCGCACATCGCCCAAGCGGCCAAACGGCAGCATGGCGACGCACGTCGCGAGCAGATACACCGAGCTCACGAGCTGAATGCGGTCGAGACCCACCCCCAGCTCCTTTTGCATCACTGGGAGCGCCACCGTCACGATGCTCGCATCCAGACACGCCATAAAGGTCATGACGAGCACGGTGAACAGAATCGCCCATTTATTCTTACCGTGGGTGTCGCCCTCTAGGGCAATGTGTTCGCGGCGCAGCTGCTCGGCAGTTTTCTCCATGTATATCCTTTCTATCGTGCAACGCAAAAACGGGACCCCAATCGCCTACAAACGGACACGATCGGGGTCCCGCCTACGGAATCGGAACTATGAGGACGTCGTCAGCCGAAAAGCCGTCCCACGCCTCGCACGCACGCTAGCCTAGCACTGCTCGAGTGCCTGCTCAAGGTCGGCAATCAGATCGGCCGTGTCCTCGAGGCCGCACGACAAGCGCACCATGTCGGCGGAAATGCCACAGGCAATGAGTTCCTCATCGTTCATCTGGCGATGCGTGGCATTAGCGGGATGCAGGCAGCAAGTGCGGGCGTCGGCCACGTGCGTGGCGATCTGGGCGAGCTTGAGGCTCTTCATAAAGGTCTCGGCCGCCGCGCGACCACCGTTAAAGCCAAAGCTCACGACGCCGCAGGTACCGTTGGGCATGTACTTCTGAGCCAGGTCATAGTACTTGTCGCCCTCCAGGCCCGGATAGCTCACGAAGCGCACCTTGGGATGGCTCTGCAGGAACTTGGCAACGGCCAGGCCGTTCTCACAATGACGCGGCATGCGTACATGCAGGCTCTCGAGCGAGCTGTTCAGGAAGAAGGCCGCCTGCGGGTTCTGCATGGGGCCGAGGTCGCGCATGAGCTGCGCGGTGGCCTTGGTAATGAAGGCGCCCTCGCGACCGAACTTCTCGGCATAGGTCACGCCGTGGTAGCTCTCGTCGGGCGTGGTGAGACCCGGGAACTTGTCCGCATGGGCCATCCAGTCAAACTGGCCGTGATCGACGATCACGCCGCCCAGGTAGGCCGCATGGCCATCCATGTACTTAGTGGTGGAGTGCGTGACGATGTCGGCGCCCCACTCAAAGGGACGGCACATCACGGGCGTCGGGAAGGTGTTGTCGACCATCAGCGGCACGCCGTGGTCGTGCGCGGCCTTGGCAAAGCGCTCAATATCGAGCACGGCAAGGGCGGGGTTGGCGATGGTCTCGCCAAAGACGAGTTTGGTATTGGGCTGGAAGGCTGCCTCGAGCTCCTCGTCGGTGCAGTCGGGGGCAACGAACGTGCAGGTCAAGCCCATACGACCCATGGTGTGAGCCAGCAGGTTGTAGGTACCGCCGTAGATGGCAGAGCTCGCGACCACGTGATCGCCGGCACCGGCCACGTTAAAGATCGCGAGGAAGTTCGCAGCCATGCCCGAGCTCGTGAGCATCGCGGCAGTGCCGCCCTCCATCTCGCAGATCTTGGCGGCAACCAAATCGCACGTGGGGTTCTGCAGACGGCTGTAGAAGTAGCCAGACTCCTCCAGGTCAAACAGCTTGCCCATGTGCTCGGACGTGTCGTACTTCCACGTGGTGGACTGGTAGATGGGCACCTGGCGCGGCTCCGCATCTCCCGGGTGATAGCCACCCTGAACACATGTAGTACCGATGGTCTGCTCGCTCATATCTAGCTCCCTTGCCTGGGTTACGTTTTATTCGGTTCACGATACCGCTACCCCGCACCCCTCTCAACCCATCCCCAAGGTAGGTTATTGGACAAATTGATCAGGGATATTTATCTCAAGCCTTGGGCATTTGCTCGATAG
>CABUMZ010000178.1 GCA_902492825.1 uncultured Collinsella sp. | reverse complement strand
CGCGTTGCCAGACGGGTCGCTTGCACCCATGTCGAGGACGGCAAGCTTCACGGTGGTGGAGCCCACGTCGATGCCCAGATGCAGGCTGCCGCGAGCGTTCTCGGGGTTGAAAATCGCGCCTTCGGGGGCGTGGGCGGCGGCTACGGGATCGGCGGCGGTGGCGGGCTCGCTAGCGACGGACGTCTCCCCTGCCGTTTTCTTGGCATCGGCAACTGCCTCGGCAACTTTCTCGGCAGCTGCGGTCGCGGCCTTCTGCGCGGCATCCACCACGGCGGGTGCAGCCTCACGCGCGGCAGCGACCATACGGTCCTTAATGCCCTCGACGAGTTTGCTCATTGTCTCTCCTCTTAGTTGTTGGACTCGACGGCTGCGGCGGTGTCGGCCGCGTCCTCGAGCTGTAGGTTCAATAGCTTCATGCCGTATTCCGGCACGTTGATATCGATGGGTTGGCCATACAGGTCACCAGGGCGCACAAAAGCGAGCACCGTCATAATGCGCGCCATGGCCTCGGGCGATTCGGTGAGCCCACGCTCAAACCAGCGCTGAATCATGCCGACCTCGGCGCTCACGACGTAGGTAACGTAGTAGTCAAAGAACGTACCCAGCGCCAGGCCCAAAATGCCCGTCTGCGCACGCGGCACCACAGCCTCACGAGCGGTGTCGATGATCCTTTTAATGAAGGCCTGGTCGCCGCCCGGACCCAGCAGCGCACCGATTAAGTCGCGGTTGGCCGCAAGATAACGCAGTAGCTCAACCGAACCGGGCGCCGGCTCGAGCTCATCGATGTTGTGATAGAGATCGGGCAGCTGAGCTGCGGTGATGAGCTCAATGCGCTCACGGATCTCGGCCAGCAAGCCGTCCTCGATTTGATTGATAAAGTCGGGAATATCACGGTAGTGCGAATAGAACGTGCGGCGCGTAAGGCCAGCGCGCTCGGTGAGCGACGCGACGTTAATGCGCGAAAGGTCGCCGCTTTCGGCAAGCTCGCCGGCAAGTGCCTGGCGAAGGGCACGCTGCGAGCGAAGGGACCGGCGATCACATTTCTCGAGCTGGGACAAGCGTCCTCCTTGTTACTCAGCCTGTGCGCTATTGCACAGTGCGAGTATTATTGCACACCGTGTGCATCAACACGTAAAGGCAATATTTTGGATGTGACGAAAGGGCAGTCCCTTTGCCACATTATTCGATGATGGTGCGGGAGTTCTGCTTATGCATAGTGGCGAGCATGTGTTTGGGAACGGCGTGGACCATGCAGCTGCCGATGGTCGCGCTCGCGGCGGCCTTGGCTGCATCGCTAGCGTTTTTGGTCGCGTAGCTGTGGCGGAAACGCTTGAGCATGGCAATGTCGTTGCCGCCGTCGCCGTAAACCGCGACCTCGTCCTCGGCAATACCGTAGTAACCCGCCAGCCAGGCCACACTCTCGCCCTTGTTGCACGCCACGTCCGTGATCTCGAACATCACCGGATCGAACGGCGCGTTGACCACGCGGTCCGATCGCTCGGCCAAATATGCCTTAAGGTCGCGCTCCAGCTCGGGCGAGGTCACGCGACAATTGATCTTGCACACATCGTGGCGCAGGATGTCACCGATCGACTGGTCGAAATACTGCTCCTCGTGATAGCCGCCACGCGCGCGCATGCCGCGCATCACGATGCGCTTGATAGGGCTGTCCTTCTTAAAACCCGCCTGGTGCATCTCGAACGAACCGCTCGAGAACATGCCGTCGGGCGTGGAGCAGTCGAAGCAAATGTCCGGAAACTCCTTGAGCAGCTCCTCGGTGATCTGCGGATCGATGGTCCAGGTCTTGAGCACCTCGCCATGACTGTCGCGCACGATGGACCCATTGGAGCAGCAGGCATCGAGCGCCAGCCCCGTGAAGCCATGCTCGCCGATTGGCAACGTCGAGCGCCCGGTCGCGGGAACCACATGCAAGCCAACCTCGGTCAGCTCACGAATGGCACGGCGGATGGTCCCATCTGCCTCGTGCAGGGCGTTCAGCAGCGTTCCGTCTAAGTCACTCGCAAACATCTTGATCATGGGCGTGCCTCTCCTTCGTCTGCACGATATTGTAGACGAGAACGGGCGCGCCCCAAGAGAGGCACGCCCGTCAGGCGAAAGATTGTCCTACACCGCAGCGGGGCCGTGTTCGCCGGTGCGGATGCGGATAACTTCCTCGACCGGCTCGACCCAGATCTTGCCATCGCCGACGGCTCCGGTGCGTGCGGCGTTGCAGATAATTTCGACAATGCCGTCGACATACTCGTCGGCGCAAATAAGGGTGAACTGTACCTTAGGGATCATGTTGACAAGCAGCTCGTTGCCGCGTACGTATTCCTTCCAGCCATGCTGTGCGCCGCAGCCCTGCACTTGGTTAATAGTCATGCCACGAACATCGGCAGCAAACAGCGCGTCTTTAAGAACCTCAAGCTTTTCCTGGCGCACGATAGCCGTAATCTTTTTCATAATGAATTCCTCTCTTTAAGAGTTGGTCTGACAGAACGTTAGAAACCGCTAGTCCAGACCACTAAACGAGGGGTATGCGCTCTCGCCGTGCTGACTCGCATCCAGGCCCAGCGCCTCGTCGGCCTCGTCCACGCGCAGGCTGCCGTGGAACAGCGCCTTGACCACCGCGGCGATCACCAAATCGAGCACCAGCACAAGAGCGACCGTCACCACAATGCCCAAAATCTGCGAGATGAGCAGCGACACGTCGCCCGTGTAGAACAGGCCTCCCTTACCGGTCCACGAAAGCTCCGGCACGCAGAACAAACCCGTGAGCACGCCGCCCAAGATGCCGCCAACGCCGTGGCAACCGAACGCGTCGAGCGCATCGTCGTAGCCGAACTTGGTCTTAAGATGGCTGATGGCCAAGTAGCAGATGGGAGAGACGATCAGGCCCATGACCAGCGCCGCCCACGGCTCGACAAAGCCCGCGCCGGGCGTGACCACCACAAGGCCCGCAACCAAACCGGTGCTGGCACCCACCAGCGTGGGGCGACCGGTATGCACGCGCTCGACGACAAGCCACGAGACCATGCCCGCCGCGCTGGCCGTCACGGTGTTGAGGATGGCAAGCGCCGCCACGGCGTCGGCCTTAAACTCGCTGCCGCCGTTAAAGCCAAACCAGCCAAACCAAAGCAGGCCGGCACCCAACGCCACAAACGGCACGTTATGTGGACGGTAGCTCACCATGCCAAAGCCACGACGACGGCCAAGCATTAAGCAAAGGATCAGGCCGGTAAGAC
>CABUMZ010000177.1 GCA_902492825.1 uncultured Collinsella sp. | reverse complement strand
GACCGGACAGACCACAAACGCTACAGGTTCTTGACACCCATCGCGCGCATGGCGTTCAGGATGGCGATGATCGCCACGCCTACGTCGCCGAACACAGCAAGCCACATGTTGGCGATGCCGAGCGCTGCCAGCACCAAAATCAGCAGCTTAATGCCCAGTGCAAAGATGATGTTCTGCCAGACAATCGCCATGGTCTTGCGCGCCACGCGGATCGCGCGGGAAATGTTGGACGGCTTGTCATCCATGAGCACAACATCGGCGGCCTCAATCGCGGCGTCGGAACCCATAGCGCCCATGGCAATGCCAACGTCTGCGCGGGTGAGTACGGGCGCATCGTTGATGCCGGCGCCGACAAAGGCGAGCTTGCCCTTGCCCGATTCGGCTGCCAGCAATGCCTCGACGCGCTCGACCTTGTCGCCCGGCAGCAGCTGCGCGTGGAACTCGTCGAGCCCTAGCTGCTTGGCCACCGCGGCAGCCACTTCCTCGCGGTCGCCCGTGAGCATGACGGTACGTTTGATGCCAGCGGTGTGCAGGTCACAGATCGTCTGTTCGGCATCGGCCTTTACGGTGTCGGCAATTACGATGTGGCCGACATACACGCCGTCCACGAGTACGTGGAGGATTGTGCCGACAACCTCGCAATTGGGAGTGTCGATACCGGCCGCAGCAAGCATCTTGGCATTGCCGACGACGACGTACTTGCCGTCGATGGTTGCCGTCACGCCGTGGCCCGCGTCGTTGGTGGAGTCGCTTACGCGCTTGGGGTCGACCTCGCCCTGGTAGGCGACACGCACGGACTGCGCGATGGGGTGATCGGAGAACGACTCCGCAAGGGCTGCGACCTCGAGCAACGACTGCTCGGTATAGCCAGCCTCGGGGTGCACCGCGACCACCGAGAACGTGCCGTTGGTGAGGGTGCCTGTCTTGTCAAAGACGACGGTGTCCACATCGGCGAGCGTCTCGAGGTAGTTAGAACCCTTGATGAGAACGCCCAGCTTGGAGGCGCCGCCGATACCGCCAAAGAAACTGAGCGGCACGCTGATCACGAGCGCGCACGGGCAGCTGACGACCAGGAAAGTCAGGCCGCGCAGAATCCAGTCGGGCCAGGCACCGGTGACCAGGCCGCCGCCGAGCGCGAGCACCGCGGCAGCGCCGGTGACGGCGGGCGTGTAGACGCGGGCAAAGCGCGTGATGAAGTTCTCGGTGCGCGCCTTCTTTTCGCTGGCATTCTCCACGAGCTCCAGGACGCGTGCGACGGTGGACTCGCCAAAGGGCTTGGTGGTGCGCACGTGGATGAGCCCCGTCATGTTGATGCAGCCGCTGATGATATCGTCTCCGGTTTTGGCCGGGCGGGGGACCGACTCACCGGTAAGGGCGGCGGTGTCGAGCTGGGTTTCGCCTTCGACGATGACGCCGTCGATGGGCACGCGCTCGCCGGGCTTGACCACAATCACGGTGCCGACGGCGATGTCATCGGGGAAGACCTGTTCGAGCGTGCCGTCGGGTTGCTCGACGTTGGCGTAGTCGGGTGCGATGTCCATCATGGCGCTGATCGATTTACGGCTTTTGCCCACGGCGTATGCCTGGAACAGCTCGCCGACCTGGTAGAACAGCATGACGGCGGCGCCTTCGGCCATGTGCGGGTCGGTATCGGGGAAGAGCACCATGGCAAACGCGCCGATGGTCGCGACGGCCATGAGGAAGCTCTCGTCGAAGGCCTTGCCGCGGCGGATGTTATTGAATGCCTTTTGCAGTACGTCGTAGCCGGCAATCAAAAACGGCACGAGGAACAGCACAAAGCTGGCGTAGATGTCGCCCGGGGTGCCGAATGCGGCAGTGAGGGTGCCGAGCTCATCGAGGGCGTACACCACGGCAAAAATGCCCAGCGCTACCAGGATGCGGTTGCGCTTATGCTCGAGTGATTCTTTTTTCTTGCGCTTCTTCTTTTTCTTTTCGGGGTCGGCGGTGGCCATGACTCGTATCCTCCCATTTGAATGTATGAACATTCGCTCATATAATTTCGCGAGCAAAGGCCGCAGCAAGCGCGGCCTTGCAGGTTGGCGTAAACCTTGGCTAGAGAATGATCTCGCAGTCCGGCTCGGCGTCGGCGGTGAACTCCACAACGCGGTCGAGGACCTCGTCGAACTCGGCGTCATCGGCCTCGAGCGTCAACTTCTGGGTCATAAAGTTGACCGAAACGGATTTGACGCCCTCGAGCTTGGCCAACTCGTCCTGAAGCTCGCGCGCACAGTTGGCGCAATCGATCTCATCGAGCTTGTACTGCTTTTTCATGGTGGGTTCCTTTCCCGTTTTTGCGGCTTGGGTGCAGGCCGCGCTGGTACCGTGGTTGGTTGCTATTCGCAGATATGGCTCATGCCCTGGTTGAGCATGGTGTAGACGTGGTCGTCGGCGAGCGAGTAGAGGATATTGCGCCCGTCGCGCCGGAATTTAACCAGGTGCGACTGCTTGAGTGTGCGCAGCTGGTGCGACACCGCGGACTGCGAGGTTTCGGTCGCTTCGGCGATGTCTGCCACGCAGAGCTCGCGGCCCATGAGGGCGTAAAGGATCTTGATACGCGTGGTGTCGCTGAAGACCTTGAACAGGTCGGCGAGGTCGTAGAGAAGCTCCTCGTCGGGAAGGTCCTCGGGCGAGCAGGTGGTGGGGATCACTGGCTCGGTGGCCTCGGTGTCGGGTTTCGTTTCATCAACGCGGATGCTCATTGCAATATCCTTTCATATGAACATACGCTCAAATAACTTACTTCCGATTATATGAGCGTATGTTCATATGTCAATAACGTTTAAGTAATTCATCGCACAAAATGATGGGGAATAGTGGACGAGATTCCGGATTGAGCGGTTTTGATAGTCGATGCCGAGGTGGGTGCCCCCGCGCCGTGCAAAAATTGGAGTATTCTGCAACTATAGGGGGTCTGTTTATCTATTTCGGGCCAAATAAAGCCGCTCAAGAGTTATCCAAGGGCGGTAAACAGATAAGATCTTCCTCAAGTGTTGCCTAACGTTCCCGTTCGATAGCGTCTTTGTTTCTCATTTGGATTAACTTGTGGGTGCTGGAGGGCCGACCCTGCTGAATACTCGCAATTTTGCACATCGCTAGGGTACCCACCTTGTTAGCCGGTCTAGCTTCCGGCCCCGAAGATCCTGCCCTCGGGCGCGAGGCTGCTTGTTTGGGCAAATGATGGGCTGTCGGATTCGACTGTCTGCATGTCATCGATTGCTGTAACTTCATTAATTGTCGGCTCATCCGCGATGATAAGCTTCGGGCTGCATGCAAG
>CABUMZ010000176.1 GCA_902492825.1 uncultured Collinsella sp. | reverse complement strand
GGACTTCTTGACGACGGTCTCGGTCTTCTCGCCCTCGTTGGCGGCCTTGACCAGAGCGGCGACGGCGTCGGTGAGCTGAGCGCCCTTGGACTGCCAGTCGGCGATCTTCTCGAGGTCGAGGTTGATGGTCTTGGGGGCGGTCATCGGGTTGTAGCGGCCAACCTCCTCGATGATACGACCGTCACGCGGGGCGCGGGAATCGGCGACGACGACACGGTAGTACGGACGCTTCTTAGCGCCGTGACGAGCAAGGCGAATCTTGACTGCCAAAGGAAACTCCTCCAACCAAGCAGCTTTAGGCTGCAACTACAAACAAACAGTTGAACATAATACGCCATCGACGCGGGCAGGTGAAGTCCGTGAGACCAACTTCTTCGGTGTAGTCGAGGGCAAATCCATATCTTAGACAAGAATTCGGGATTTGCAAGCACATACACGCACCCCACATGAGCTGCGCGGTATACTCATGACATGGAAAGACGCGAACATACATACGGTTATGAGGATGCCATGGGCGTCACGCCGCCTCCCTGGACGGGTCCGGCGGTGGGCCTCATGGACCTCGATGCTTTTTTTGCGAGCGTGGAGATGCTCGATCATCCCGAATGGCGCGGAAAGCCGCTCATCGTGGGCGGAGACGCCGATTCGCGTGGCGTCGTGTCCACGTGTTCGTATGAGGCACGTCGCTTTGGCGTGCACTCTGCCATGGCCTCGGCCGAGGCGCGGCGCTTGTGCCCGCAAGCCATTTGGACGCACGGGCATTTTGATCGCTACCGCGAGGTGAGCGCGCAGGTCATGGCGATTCTTGCCGAGGAGACGCCGCGCGTGGAGCGCGTATCCATCGACGAAGCCTTTATCGATATCACACCGGGTCGCTTTGCGCCCGAAGACCCGTTGCTGGTTGCGCGGCGTATAAGCGACCGCGTGGCAGCGCTGGGAGTGACGTGCTCCATTGGCGTGGGCTGCAACAAGACAGTCGCAAAGATCGCAAGCGAGCGGGATAAGCCGTTTGGGCTGACCATCGTACGCCCCGGAACCGAGCAGCGCTTTTTGGCCGCGCTGCCGGTATCTGCCATGAGCGGCATCGGGCGCTCGGCCGAGGAGCGACTGCGCCGCATGCGCATCTACACCCTCGGCGAGCTGTCACGTGCACCGGAATCCACCTTGGCCTCTATTTTTGGCGTCAACGGCGAACGCATGCGCCAGCGTGCGCTGGGACTCGAAATCTCCGAAGTCACGAGCCTCGATGAAGAACGAGAGGTCAAGTCGGTCAGCAATGAACGCACCTTTGCTAAAGATCTGACTGAGCGTGGGGATATTGAGGCGGCAATTGCGCTGTTGGGAGAGTCAGTGGGACGCCGCCTGCGCCGTCAGGGGCTGACGGGTGCCACGGTAACGCTCAAGCTTAAGTATTCGTATGGCAGCGGGCGTACGGCACAGCGCCGGCTGCCTCATCCGACCGACGATGAGAACATCTTCGTAGCGGTTGCACTCGAACTGCTCGACAACATCTGGCAGGAAGGCATGCATGTTCGATTGGCGGGCATCGGCATGAGCGACTTCGACCACCAAGGCGGCATCCAGACCGACCTGTTCTGCGAGATCGATGACCGCGGAGCCCAATCCAGCGACCGCCGCGACCTATCCGTCGCCATCGACGCCGTCCGAGACAAGTTCGGCGACACCGCCCTATCCTTCGGCCGCCAATCCCGCTTTAGCGATTAACCGCCTTTGGGCAAAAAGAAAGCCGGGCAGGTGCGGAAAACCGCAACTGCCCGACGATATGCGTGAGGGTAGCTAACCCCGTCTCAAATGAGCTACTAGAGGAGGTTGAGGGGGAGCTGGGGGGCGTCGCCCCAAAGCTTTTCTAGGCGGTAGAAGTCGCGGGCTTCGGGAGTGAAGACGTGGACGACAACCGAACCGTAGTCCATGAGCATCCAGGTCTTCTGCTCGCGGCCCTCGATGGAGAACGGATGCTCGCCGCAAGCCTCGGCGACCTTCTCCTCGATCTCGTCGACGATAGAATCGACCTGACGGTTGTTGGTACCGGTGGCAAGCACAAAGTAGTCGCATACGTCGGAAAGCTCGGTCAGGTCGAGCACCTGAACGTCCTCGCCCTTCTTGTCGTAAGCGGCCTGCGCGGCGGCGCGGGCGACATCCTCGGCGGCGACACCGCTCGCGGACAGCGAGGCGGCGGTGCGGTCGGACGTGGCGGCGAAGCTCTTGTGCTCCACACCTTCAAGAATCTGCTCGTCGGTCATGGTCTCGTCGGCCATGGAATACCTCTTTCTAGACGCACCCGAGCTAGCGTAGCTGGGCGTAATGGTTGTAAATCGAAATAGCCGTGGGATAAAGATAGCGCCCGGACTGAATCACGTAGACCAGACCCTGCGCAAAACAGGAGAAGAACAACTCGTCGAGCGTCGACTCCCCCACCATCTTGCGCAGCGCATGGGCATAGTCGCCGTGGCGGTTGGGCTCGATGGCATCGGCCACAAAGACCACCATATCGAGCGGCGTCATGTCGCAGGCACCCACGGTGTGACGGTCGACAGCCTGGAAAACGGCCGGCGACAACTCGGGGAAAAGCTGCGGAAGCTCATAGGCGGCAACCGGGCCATGCAAAAGCGGCGTCGCGGCGGAAGGCGAACCGGCAACCTTGATGCCATAGTGAAGCGCACGGGCCACGAGCTCGTCATCGGAAAGCACCTTGTCCCAGTCATGGATCAGGCCGGCGGCAGCGGCATCAAAGCGGTCAACGCCGTAGACCTCGGCCAGATGAAGTGCGGTCTCGGCAACACCCAGCGAATGCACATAGCGCTTACGCTTATCCTTCATGCGAACATCGAGCAGCTCTCGAATGCGCTTGAGCAGCGCGCGCTCATCGCCCTCAAACTGATCCTCTACCGACAACGTAGACCCCCATCACTCAAAATCTTCTTGGCCCAAATCGGCATATAGCCTGCGTTTGCGAATGTAGCCGAGCACGGACTCGCTCGTAAGATAGCGCACGCTCATACCGCGGGCAACTCGCTTGCGAATGTTCGTCGAGCTGATCGCCAGCGCCGGAATCTGAATATAGCGCACGTCGAACGGCAGCCCCGACTCTTTGATTCGGGCACGCGCCGTATCGATATCAAAGCCCGGTCGCGTCGCCGCAATAAAGGTAGCAAGCTCAGCGATTCGTTCGGCATCATGCCAGGTCACGATATCGATGATCGCGTCGGCGCCCGTAATAAAGTAGAGCTTTACCTGCGGCGGGTAAAAGTCGCGAAGGGCATGAAGCGTATCGGCCGTA
>CABUMZ010000175.1 GCA_902492825.1 uncultured Collinsella sp. | reverse complement strand
AACCTTGGCCATCATGTTCGGCGTAGCGATAGCGGCGTCGAAGTTGATCTCGCCAGCCTGAATGGCGGCAACGAGCTCATCGGAGCCGATGACGTCGGCGCCGGCCTCCTCGGCCTCGCGGGCCTTCTCGCCCTCGGCGAACACGGCAACACGAACGGTCTTGCCGGTGCCGTGGGGCAGGGAGATGGAACCACGGATGTTCTGGTCAGCCTTACGAGTATCGATGCCCAGACGGAAATGGGCCTCGACGGTCTCGTCGAACTTGGCGGTGTCGAGCTCCTTGATGAGCTTGGCAGCCTGAAGGGGGGTGTAGAGCGTGGCGCGGTCGATCTTCTCGGCAGCGGCGTTATAGCTCTTACCATGCTTAGCCATGTGCATTACCTCCTGTGGTTAAACGGGCTTATGCCCTCCCACATCGTATCGTGTGCCCTATTGCACACATATAACGGGCGCCTCGGTCGGGGCACCCGTCATTACCTAAAGAAATCGCTACTCAGCGATGGTGACGCCCATGGAGCGGGCGGTACCGGCGATGATCTTCTTGGCGGCGTCAATGTCGTTGGCATTGAGGTCAGGCATCTTGATCTCGGCGATCTTGGTGAGCTGCTCCTGGGAGAGCTGACCGACCTTGTCGGCCTGGGGCTTAGCGGAACCAGACTTGAGGTTCAGCTCCTTCTTGATGAGGTGAGCCGCCGGCGGGGTCTTGGTGATGAAGGAGAAGGACTTATCCTCGTAGACAGAGATCTCAACGGGGATGATGTCGCCCTTCTTGTCCTGCGTCTCGGCGTTAAATGCCTGGCAGAACTGCATGATGTTCACGCCAGCAGCGCCCAGGGCGGGGCCGACGGGAGGAGCGGGGTTAGCGGCACCAGCAGGAATCTGGAGCTTAATGACGTTGGCAACCTTCTTCTCAGCCATGGTCATTCCTTTCGAATCACGAGTGTGAAGTACTTGCTATATCGTAAGCACGCACGTGTTAGAAGCACTCCTGAGATGAGCAGTCACAGAAGAAGCACGCTCGCGCGAACGGACGAAAACTTAAGCGATGACAGCGACCTGGTTAAAGTCGAGCTCGACCGGCGTCTCGCGGCCAAAGATCATCAGCGTAACCTTGAGCTTGCCAGCCTCGGTGTTAACCTCGGAGACCTTGCCATCAAAGTCGGTAAGCGGACCATCGGTGACGCGGACGGACGTGCCGACCTCAATATCAACCGAGGTGCGCTTGGGCGAATCGCCCTTACCGGGACGACGAGTCATCTTGTTGTACTCGTCGCGGGAAAGCGGAGCGGGCTTGCCGTTGCCGCCCAGGAAACCGGTGACGCCAGGCGTGTTACGAACACACGTCCAAGCATCGTCATCCATCTCCATGCGGACCAGGACATAACCCGGGAAGATCTTGGAATCCTTGGTCTCACGCTTGCCACCCTCTTTAATCTCGGTGACACGCTCCATAGGAATCTCGATATCAAAGATACGGTCCTGCATGCCCATAGTCTCGATGCGATGCTCGAGATCGGACTTAACGCGGTTCTCGTATCCAGAGTAAGTGTGAACGACGTACCAACGCTTAGACATGGTTTAGCCCCTCAATCCAGAGAACAGAGCAAGAGCTTCGCCAAAGCCAGCATCGAGCAGAGCGATGACGACGCCGACGACGATCAGAGAAGCGCAAACGACGACCGAGTAGTTCACGAGCTCCTTCTTATCGGGCCACGTGACACGCTTCATCTCGGACTTGACCGAAGCGAAATACTTCTTGGTGCGGGCGAAGAAACCAGGCTTCTCGTTCTTCTTGGACTTCGCAGCCTTCTCGTTCTTCTTGGCAACGGCCTTCTTGGCCTCAACCTTGGAGTTGGCGGCAGCGTTGTTGGCAGGCGCCTGCTGCTGAGCCTTCTTCTTGTTCTTCTTGTTGGCCATTTGGGTTACCTCCGCGCAATGCGCTTATACATGAGTAAACCGTAAGCCCCCAATTGGGAGCTTACGGAATAATGACTGGCACGCCAGGAAGGACTCGAACCCTCAACACTCGGTTTTGGAGACCGATGCTCTACCAATTGAACTACTGGCGTATGTGACTAGAGACTAGCGAGTCTCTTTGTGCAGCGTGTGGTGACGGCACCAGGGGCAATACTTCTTGATCTCCATACGATCAGGCATGGTCGACTTGTTCTTGGTGGTCGTATAGTTGCGGCGCTTGCACTCAGTGCACGCAAGAGTAACTAGAGTACGCATGTATCCTGAACCTTTCATTTCCGCCCCGTACGGGCACGAGTTGATACTTTATCAGCTCTACGTAAGTGCTGTCAACGAAAACCTCGAATCAATTGGTTCTCGGTGAACCCATTCATATTTGGAACACATCAATGGAGCCAACGAGATCTAATCGACGGTGCACCCAGGACCATAATCGATCCTCTCGACACCAGCAACGGCTCAATATCCATTGCAGAAAAGAACCCGGCACCCATATAAGTGCCGGGTTCTCTAAGTCAGCTATATCAAAGAGCTAATTTACTCAATGATCGTGGAGACGATGCCCGAACCAACGGTGTGACCACCCTCGCGGATAGCGAAGCGCAGGCCCTCCTCCATGGCGATCGGGTGGATGAGGTCGCCCTCGATGGTGATGTGGTCACCAGGCATAGCCATCTCGGTGCCCTCGGGGAGCTTGACCGTACCGGTAACGTCGGTGGTACGGAAGTAGAACTGAGGACGATAACCATCGAAGAACGGGGTGTGACGGCCGCCCTCCTCCTTGGTCAGAACGTAGATCTCGCCGGTGAACTTGGTGTGCGGGGTAACCGAACCGGGCTTGCAGAGAACCTGGCCGCGCTCGATGTCCTCGCGCTTGATGCCGCGGAGCAGCAGACCGACGTTGTCGCCAGCCTCGCAGAAGTCCATGGACTTACGGAACATCTCGATACCGGTAACGACGGTGTTCTGGGTATCCTTGATGCCGACGATCTCGACGGGCTCGTTGAGCTTGAGCTCACCGCGCTCGACACGGCCGGTAGCAACGGTACCACGGCCGGAGATGGTCATAACGTCCTCAACGGCCATCAGGAACGGGAGGTCGTTGTTACGAGCAGGCGTCGGGATGTACTCGTCGACGGCCTTCATGAGCTCGCGAATGGCGTCCATCCACTTGGCGTCGCCCTCGAGAGCCCCCAGAGCGGAACCACGGATGACGGGGATGTCGTCGCCGGGGAAATCGTACTCGGAGAGGAGCTCACGCGTCTCCATCTCGACGAGGTCGATGAGCTCGTCATCGTCGACCATGTCGCACTTGTTCAGGAAGACGACGATGTAGGGAACGCCGACCTGACGG
>CABUMZ010000174.1 GCA_902492825.1 uncultured Collinsella sp. | reverse complement strand
CAAAGGGGATCGAAACGATCATGCCAACGATCATGCCAAAGAACACGGATCCCAGCTTGAGCGTGCCCTTGCCAAAGTTGGCGAGCGCAAAGACCACGGCGAAGGTGATAAGAGCGACGCACCAGGCCTGCGGAGTGCCCCACAGCGGCGTACCCATACCGCCGGCCATATACTTGACGGCCGTGGGATACAGCGAAACGCCGATGGAGAAGATGACCGTACCGGTCACGACGGGCGGGAACAGCCACTTGATCTTGCTGTAGGCCAGACCAAAGAGGACCGCGACGGCGCCGCCGACGATCTCGCCGCCCAGCAGCGCACCAAAGCTAAAGCCCGAGGCACCCATGGCCTGCAGAGCCGGCAGGAACGCGAACGAAACGCCCATGACGATGGGCAGGCCGCCGCCGATGCGACGGAAGGGAGCGAAGGCCTGAAGGGCCGTATCGATCGCCGAAAGAATGAGCGCGACCTGGATGATGTCGGTGCTCTGCTGGCTATTAAAGCCGTAGACGCCGGCCATGATGACCGCCGGGGTAATGATGCCGGCAAACGATGCCAGTACGTGCTGAAGGGCACACGGGATCATTTCCTTAACGGGAGGCATGCCTTCGCGAGTGAACAGGGCTTCAGTGCCGTTCGTAACCGTCTCCTGGGTCATTTGACCACCAATCCTCGAAGTAGTTGTTTTCGCATCTAACGCTCTATTGTGACGCAGCGCGGGGTTGAGGTTGTGCCTTCGTTGCATATCGTATTAAAGATGATTCTCATTCTCAATAATAATTTTTTGTTATCAGACTATTCTTGAGCTGAGACAATGCATTTCCGCAGGTCAAGAAAGTGTCTGTTCAAAATAACATCTAACTTTTCTTTTGGTCGACCGTTTACCGCCAAATACCTACCGCTCATCTGTATTACGCAATGTACCTGCGAATATGTGAGTCAATAGACACCGTGTTACCATGAGAAAAAATTGTTATGAACATTTCCGATTTCACCCAAAGGAGTTGCCCGTGAACGAGACCGTACGTCGCTTTTTGCCGATGGTCGATTTTCTGGAGCAGATACTCGGCAAAAACAGCGAAATCGTGCTGCACGATTTCTCGGATCCCGACCACGCCATCGTCGATATTCGCAACGGCATCGTGAGCGGCCGCAAGGTCGGCGGTCCCGCCACCGATCTGGCACTCAAGATCATGCACGACGCCAAGTATCGCGACCTGCCGTTTATTACGGGCTACGAGGGGCGCGGTGCCGGCGGCAAGACGTTGGAGTCAGCGACGTACTTTATCCGCGAGAATGACGAGATCGTCGGTATGCTCTGCGTCAACACCGATCTCTCGACCGTGCGCTCCATCAACGCCATGGCGCAGCAGCTCATGGCGTGCTTCGACGCGGCGCCGACGCGCACGGAGCCCGCCCCTATCGAGGTCGAAAGCCTTTCGGAGTCCACACAGGAGCTCATCGACCGCAGCATTGCCGAGTTGCTGAGCGCGCGCGGGCTGGATGTAGCGTCGCTTGGTCAGAGCGACCGCGTGGACGTCATTCGCCACCTCAACGGCAACGGGGTGTTCATGCTCAAGGGCGCCGTGGCCTGCGCCGCCACCTCGCTGGGCATCTCGGAGCCCAGCGTGTACCGCTACCTGCAAAAAGTCCGCAAGGAGGGCTAAACGTGATCCCTTGGGGACGAAGGGAAACGGATCATTTTTGTCGCATCGCTTGACAAAAGACCCTGCAGCTCGCACGCGCTGCAGGGTCTTTTTGCATGTCATGTTTAGTTGTTACCAACACCTTAGAGAGCGGCGACAACCTCGATCTCGACCAGACCGCCAGCCGGAAGGGCGGCAACCTGGAAAGCGCTGCGCGCGGGGAACGGAGCCTCGAACTTGGAGGCGTAAATCTCGTTCACGGCGGCAAAGTCGGCGATGTCGGCCAGGTAGACCGTGGTCTTGACGACATCGGCAAACGTGGCGCCGGCAGCGGTCAGCAGGGCCTCGACGTTAGCAAGGGACTGCTTGGCCTGGGCCTCGACACCCTCGGGCAGCTTGCCGGTCGCGGGATCGATGCCCAGCTGGCCGGACAGAAACACCATGTTGCCAGTCTGGATACCGGGGGAATACGGGCCGATGGCTGCGGGTGCGTTATCGGAAGACACGACGGTCTTGCTCATGTTTTTCTCCTTACAAGTAAAAGGGAACGGGAGCGCGGCGTTCACACCGGGAGGCACAGTTCGGTCTGAACACCGCGCTTGATTGGGATAGTACTCAAGGTTTCCGCGCGATGCAAGATTATTATCACGTTGCGAGAATATTTTATCGCCCAACGGTTTCCCCGGACCGCTGAACGGTTCTCATGTGAAGCAGCCAGTCCAAGCTGCTGAAGACTTTATCCCGCTTAGAGCACGGGCATCGCCTGCCGCGACGGCACCACTATACTTTTGAGTATCTGAGCATTTTGAAAGGCAGAATATGACCGCAACCGCCAGTCGAACCACCAACCGCAGACCCGAACTCTTGGCCCCCGCCGGAGGCCCGGAGCCCTTTGCCGCCGCGCTCGCCGCCGGGGCAGACGCCATCTACTGCGGCATGGGCAGCTTCAACGCACGCCGCAAGGCCACCAACTTTACCGACGAGGCCTTTGAGCAGGCCTGCCGCGCCGCGCATCTGGCCGGCTCGCGCGTCTACGTCACGGTCAACATCGTCATCAAGGAATCCGAGATGAGCGATGCGCTGCAGCTCATCCATCGCTGCTCCACGCTGGGCGCCGACGCCTTCATCATCCAGGACTGGGGCCTGTTCTTTGAGGTCAAGCGCACGATGCCCGGCATCGAGACGCATATCTCGACCCAGGCGAACATCCACGACGACCGCGGAACCCTTTGGTGCCGCGAGCAGGGCGCCGACCGCGTGACCCTCTCGCGCGAGCTTTCCATCGACGAGATTGCCGCCATTCACGATGCCGCGCCCGATGTGGACCTTGAGGTCTTTAGCCATGGCGCCATCTGCTTTTGCTACTCTGGCCTGTGTCTGCTTTCGAGCTTTGCCATGGCGGGACGATCGGCCAACCGTGGCATATGCGCCCAGCCCTGCCGCTTGCCCTACGAGCTGATCGACGAGAACGGTCGCTCGCTCTCCCCTGCCGGTCGCGAGCGCGCGCTGTGCCCGCGTGACACCAACACTTCACAACTTGTTCGCCGCCTGTATGACGCCGGCGCCGCGTCGCTCAAGCTCGAGGGCCGCATGAAGGCGCCCGATTACGTGTATTCCATCGTCGACGTGTATCGTCATCAGATTGATGACATGCTGGCCAGAACCACCGTTGCCAAGGACGAGAAAGACGCCCGCCAG
>CABUMZ010000173.1 GCA_902492825.1 uncultured Collinsella sp. | reverse complement strand
GTTGACGGTATTACGTCGACCTGCCTGTTGACCGAGGCGCTGCGCACGTTTGGCGCCGATGTCACGCCGTTTATTCCGCATCGCTTTGACGAGGGCTACGGTCTTTCGCGCGCGGCGCTCGACCGCGTTAACGAGCTCGCTCGCCCCCAGCTGATCGTGACCGTCGATAACGGCATTGCCGCCAAGGAAGAGGTTTCCTATCTGGAGAGCCTGGGGATCGATTTGGTGGTCACGGACCATCATGAGCCGTCCGACCAGGTGCCGCAGGGCGTGCCCCTGACCGACCCAAAGCTCGAGGACGAGGGTCCCTCGCGCGAGCTTGCCGGTGCCGGCGTGGCGCTCAAGCTGGTGCAGGTCCTGGGCGAGCGTCTGGGCAAGCCGTCGTATTGGCGTTCGCTGATCGAGGTTGCGGCGCTTGGTACCGTGTCCGACATGATGCCGCTGACGCCCGAGAACCGCGCGCTGGTCGCCGAAGGCATCCAGCAGATGCGCGTGACCGCCCGTCCTGGCTATATCGCGCTGGCCGCACTTGCCAAGGCCGACCTCTCAAGCATTACGGCCGATGGCCTGTCGTTTTCGCTCATTCCCCGCTTGAACGCCGCCGGCCGCATGGCCGATCCCAAGCTGGCGCTCGACCTGCTGCTTGCCCGCGATCCTATCGAGGCAAGCGCGCTGGCGGCCGAGCTCGAGGAGATCAACCGTCAGCGTCGCGAGATTGAGGCGGAGCTCACGCGCGATGCCATGGCAAAGGTCGAGGAGACCTATGATGGCGGTCGCGCAATCGTCGTGGGCGGTGAGGGCTGGCACGAGGGCGTCAAGGGCATCGTAGCGAGCCGCCTGACCAACCGTTATCACGTGCCGGCGCTGCTGTTCTCGATCGAAGACGGTATCGCTCGCGGTTCGGGCCGCTCGGTGGGCAAGGTCAACCTGTTCGACGCCGTAGAGCGCTGCTCCGATCTGCTGATTCGTCGCGGCGGGCATGCGGGTGCGGTGGGCGTGACCATCGAGGCGTCCAAGCTCGACGAGTTCCGTCGTCGTCTTTCCGCCGTGCTGCCCGAGCTCCCCGCCGAGGACTTTGAGGACACCGACGAGGTTGCTGCCACCGTCGACCTCTCCGAGCTGAATATTGAGACCATCGAGCAGATCTCCCGTCTTGAGCCGTTTGGCCAGGGCAACAAGGTGCCGCTGTTGGCGGCCGAGGGCGTGACAATGTGCGACCGCGCCGTGGTGGGCAAAACCGGCGAGCACATGCGCTTCGTGGCGACCGATGGCGCCGCGAGTGTGCCGGCCATTATGTTCCGCGTGCCGCAGATCGATAAGCTCATCAATTGCGATAGCGCTGTCGACTTGGTGTTCGAGGCCGTGGCCGAGCATTGGCAAGGTCGCGTAAAGCCCAAGCTTATGATCAAGGATGTCTTGGTCCGCGATACCACGGCGCCCAGCGTTGACGACCCGGCATGTGAGCTTCGCCGCGGCGTGGAGCCTGCGGACGCCGGTCTGCGTCTGGAGTCCCGCAAGCGCCAAACGCTCGCCCAGCTTTCCTATACCGAGCTGACACGCTCGCTTATCCATAGCTTTATCGGCTCGAACCAGCCGCACCGCGCGCAGGTCGAGGCGCTCGATGCCCTGGCCGATCACCAAAGTGTTCTGGCCGTTATGGGAACGGGGCGCGGCAAGTCTCTTATCTTCCATGTGCATGCCGCGCGCGAGGCGGTCCTTCGCGGGCGTGCGAGCATCTTTGTCTATCCGCTGCGCGCGCTCGTTGCCGACCAGGCCTATCACCTCTCGTCGACGATGGCCGCGCTCGGCATTGGCGTAGGCGTGCTGACCGGCGAGACCGTGGAGGCGGCGCGCGATGACGTGTTTGCCGGCTTGGCTTCGGGCCGCACCGGCATCGTGCTCACGACGCCCGAGTTCCTGTCCATTCACCGCGACCGCTTTGCGCGTTCGGGCCGCATCGGTTTTGTCGTTATCGATGAGGCGCATCATGCCGGTCTTGCCAAGGGCGGCGACCGCAGCGCCTATCTCGACATGCCCGATATCCTCAAGGCCCTGGGCGACCCGGTCGTTCTGGCCACGACTGCTACCGCAACGGCTCCGGTTGTGGCCGAGCTCGCCCGCGTGCTACCGATTACCCGTACGGTGGTCGATGAGACGGTGCGCGAGAACTTGCAGCTCGAGGATGACCGAGATCTTGCGAGCCGCGAGAACCGCCTGGTGTCAATCGTGGCGACGGGGGAGAAGACCGTCATCTACGTCAACTCGCGCGACCAGTCCGTGGCGCTTGCTAAAACGTTGCGCAAGCGGGTACCCGATTGCGCGACCCGCATCGCGTTCTATAACGCGGGGCTTGCGCGCTCCGATCGTCGCCGTGTCGAGGAAGCGTTTCGTGACGGAAGCCTCAGCTGCATCGTTTCGACCTCTGCCTTTGGTGAGGGCGTCAACCTTCCCGATATCCGCCATGTCGTGCTCTACCACATGCCGTTTGGCGCCATCGAGTTCAACCAGATGAGCGGACGCGCCGGTCGCGACGGCCAACCTGCCGTGATTCACCTGCTCTATTCGTCGCGTGACGCTCGCATTAACGAGCGCCTGCTCGACTGCTACGCGCCCGAGCGCGACGAGCTCGTCACGCTCTATCGCGCGCTGCAGACTATGTGGCGCTCCAACCGCGGCAAGACCGGAGCCGACTCATTTAGTGCGAGCGATATCGACATCGCGCAGATGTGCCTTGCCATCGATGCTCGCACGCCGGTTGACGAGCGCTCGGTGGCAAGCGGTCTGGGAATCTTCGAAGAGCTTGGTTTCTGTCGCGTTTCGGGGTTTGACGACACCCGTCGCATCGCGATGGCAGAAAACCCCGGACGTGTGCAATTGAGCAGGTCAATTCGCTATTTGGAGGGTCTGCGCTCGCGCATGGAGTTCTCGGCTTTCCGGAGCTGGGCGCTCGATTCGTGCGCTTCTGATATGCTAGCCAAAGTTAACCGCCCGATCGTACCGCGGGCCTAGGGGAAGGGGACCTCGATGGATGCCGCAGCCCGTACCGCCCATGATTCCACCCTCCAGCCGTTTTCGGAGATGGAGCACTATAAGCATGCCGATGAGCTGCCGCCCGAGATTATGGCGGACAGCTACGACAAACTGGAGCGCCTGTGCCTCAAATATATGAATGAGGACGACTTTTCTAAGGTGGAGCAGGCCTATTGCTTTGCCGCCGAGAAGCACTGCAACCAAAAGCGGCGCTCGGGTGAGATGTACATCAACCATCCCGTCGAGGTGGCCATCATTTTGGCCGATCTCAAGATGGACTGCGATGTGGTGTGCGCCGCGCTGCTGCACGATACCGTCGAGGATACCGAGACCTCGCTCACCGATGTTTCCGGCCT
>CABUMZ010000172.1 GCA_902492825.1 uncultured Collinsella sp. | reverse complement strand
GACCGAGGGCGCCCGGAAGTGTGCGGGGCACCCGCCTAACGACCGATTTCCAGCCAATTGCACAGCACGTTGGCTCGTAACTCCATTTCCGTCGTCTTTTGCGCCTTAGTTTTGCACCTATAGCGCAATTTCAAGCGCGAGCAAAGACTTCGGACGATCGCGTCAAGCTGCTCTGCATCGTTAAGCATGTCATGCGTAACCAGAAAGACGTCATACCCCATGCTTTGCAGGGCTGTCATGCGTTTGGCATCGTGGTCGAGCACGGCGCCTGATCCGTGAATGACCTCCCCCTGAATCTCCACAATGCCTGCCTTCATTATGGTTGGATTTACGATCACGATATCCCCGTAGCAAACTTTTTGCCCTGCAATGCTCTGCGCCGATGCGGTAAGCGGCGTAAGGTCGTTGACGTAAACGTTTCGAAAGCCGGCACCACCGCAAGAGCGAGGGAGCGATAGCAATAGAATTCCTGCAACTTCAAGCGGAGAGGCTGCTATACCCGTCACCATCTGCGCGGCGTTGTAAAACTTCATACCCCACTTTCGTCTTTTCATCTTACTGGCGTACTCGTGAAGCTCACGTAATTCGATGAGCGGCTTCCTCATCCAGAGCGAAGTGCCCTTTAGCTTTGTTACCTCTTTCGTTTTATTTTGTCCGTTGGGCCCCTTCGCATTTACCTGTTCTTTGACTTTTATGCGCGCATAAACGCGTTTCCATTGTGGTTCGTCTTGGCTTTCATCGAGGTCAAAGAGGGATTCGGTGGTTGCATTCTCAGCAGCGTCTTTGCCTTTGTCTAGTTCCGCTTCTGCTGCGGCGGTGGGCTCAAAGACCGAGAACCACCCGCAGAATTCGTACATGGCAAGGACAAGATCGGTTGGAGACACAAAGCGCGCCATGGTAAATAGCGTCGCAAGTGGATTGGTAATCCTAAAGTTCATCGCGGTTTCCAGTGTGCTGCCCACCCCCGAAGCATCATCACAGTGGATTGTTGTCCGTAATCCTGAATGGTAGTTAACGCCACCGGGCACTGTTGTGGTAATAATCGGGGTCTTAAGAACATCGGTTACGAAGGGTGATTGGGCCAGGACTCGCCAGCCGTCTTCGGAACTTGGCAGGCGCGGGTAGAGGTCGCGTACCTGGGGTGGGCAGCGCCAGTAGCGGAATGCGGTGTTTGCGCAGACGATCTCGTCCATGTTGGTCTCCCCTGGGGTTGGCCGCAGGCTGTGCGGAATGCGGGTGAGGCCGATTATCTATGGGGTCATCACGCGGGTAAGTACCGGAAGCTGACCAAACGCTGACCAAAAACTTGACGCGCTCGAATGAAAGGCAGCCGCGAGGCACATAACTCGCTGGCACAGGTCGTGGGCTAAAGGTTCATGTCTCCACATTTGCTAACAGATCGCATGGCAAATTCAATGAAAGAACGCATGGGCTTTATGCAAAACCGGTGATGACGTCAGCACGGGAGAGACGTGCTACAAACAACGCTTTTGAGAACTTCGATTGGATTTTGGTGTCACACTTGGTGTCAAAAAGAAAAAGGCCAGAGGCTTAATACCCCTGACCTGTGCTTTTGATGGTGGGCGATACAAGATTCGAACTTGTGACCCCATCCGTGTGAAGGATATGCTCTACCCCTGAGCCAATCGCCCGTCGCCTTTCGGCAAAAGAGATACTATCATAGCCGCGCGTGGTTTACCAAGAACTTTTTGCCGCCGATTTTAAATTCGTGGGCGCAAACCGCGCCACCGCAATATGGATAGCCGACAAACCAGCAGCTAAACAGTCCTTTATCGTTTAATCCACGAGGTCTCGGGACGGCAGATAAGACGCGCGTTGTTGTAGGCCATGTCGAGCGTGAGGCAGGTGCGCGCGGCGTAGAAGCCGTCCTCGCGCTGGATGGTCAGCGCCAGATCGGGCTTGTCGCCGGTCAGGCACAGCGGCAGGAGCAGCTGGATCCGACCGCCGTAGAACTGCGGCACCGCGAGCGTGTAGTTGGCGGCGGCGCGGCGGGCGGCCTCGACGACGGCGCCCTCAAAGGCGCGGCGCAGCAGCAGCGAGTTGCCCTCCCCCATCAGGCTGGCGGGAATTCGAGTCAGGTTCTCCTCGTCGCCCAGAATGTGGTCGATGTTGGAACGGATGGGCAGGCGGTAGTCAAAGACCAGCTCGGAGGGGTCCTCGGCAAAGCGCACGCGGCACGGTAAGTACTCAAATGAGACCAGCATGGGGTCGCTTTCCTTAAAGAAACTCTTCAAAAACCAGCGTTGGCGCGCATCGGACTTGGTGTTGGGCTCAAACAGGCCGTAGATGGTCTCGTAGCGGCGTGTGTACAGGCCGGTGTTGAACAGGCAGCGGTCGTCGTCGAACACCAGTGGCAGGTTGGACGGAGCGGTCTGGTCCACGTCGCGCTCGGTCAAAAACACCGCGCGGCTAAACGAGAACGACAGGTAGTTTTTGAGGATGCGGTTGCTGGGACCCCAGTCCTCGGGATCGGCGAGGTCGGCCAGACGGTCGTAGCAGGGCTCGGGGCAAAACGCAAAGTCGTAGACATTGCTGCACAGGGTGCTGGGGATTTCCATGTGGCGTCCAATCCATTCAATAACCGGCGTGCGGATGCTTAGATTCTATACGCGCGACGGGTCGATCGTGTCCGCAACGCAACCGCGGCGAAGCTCTTCGGCGAGTTCGCTGGTCGCGTGGCTTCCGGAAACGAGGTCCTGGATCCAGGCGTAGTACTGGTTGTCTTTGGGCTCAGGGGCGTCGGACAGCACGACCGGAGCGCCGGCGAGCCTTAAGACGGACAACGCAAAGACAAGGCTGGTGCGCTTGTTGCCGTCCTCGAAGATGTGGTCCTTGACCATGTGCTCGGCCACGTAGGTGGCCTGGTCAAAGATGTCCGCGAATCGATCGGCCGGCGATTGGCCGAATATCGTACAGAATGCACCCGCAAGCACAGACTCGACGCGTCCAAGCTCATGCGCGGCCCGGTCGCCCGTGGCGTCGGTCGTATAGCAGCGCCCGACCGTCATCAGCGTGCTGTGAAGGCGCATCACGGCCGCGGCCATGACTTCGAGCGATTCGGCATCGTCGAGCACGAGCGGCGCGACGGGAATCCCTTGCCCTCCAACAGCCGCCATCATGAGTTCTCCAAGAGCCTGAGCGCGTTGGGCATGTCCGCAATGGTCAGCCGAACGGCCTCGTCGATCAAAGTGGTGCTGTCCGGATCATCGGGTAACGTGCGGGGTGCTTTCGGCGCGATAGGGTCGGTTGCATGTGCTGTACAGTCGTCAAAAGTCATGCTTTCAGGATAGTTGTAGCAATAACTATCAGGCCGTGTCGTTGAATCTAACGTTTTCATCGCGCCGTCCTTCTGCTGGCTGAATCCGAGCGTTTAACCCGAGCATTTCGACCATGCAA
>CABUMZ010000171.1 GCA_902492825.1 uncultured Collinsella sp. | reverse complement strand
GCTACGCACGGCGGGGCTTTTTGTGCTGCGTCGATGCCCTGAGACGGACAAAACCAAGGCGTACTGCCCGCTGCGGATAGGTGGTGCACTTCCCTGCGTGCATTTTTGGGAGTATTCAACAAGCTCTTAAAAATGCATAACGTTGTGAATGGGCGGTAGTGATCCGCAGGCGCCCATCGACAGCCATTGTGGGCGGGCTATCGATGAGTGGAGGGGGTTGTTACTGAGTTTCTGCTTTGCGACGACCTGCAACACTGCTGTAACCGCGTCGTTTTGTCGTTCGTGATGGGGCCGTTGGGGCCCACGGTGCTGAATACTCCGTTTTTTGCACGGTCCAAGGTGGGGCACCCTGAGACGAAGCAAAAAGATGCCTCATTTCTATGCAAATACCAATAGGATTTATGCAAGATTGAGATTGTAAACCGTGCACGTGCACAAAACCGGTGCGGGGACGTCTGGAGGCGGCTCGGCTCCTGGGGCATTGCACGTGCAGAACGGTTAAAATCGGGACTCGGTCTTAGTTTTACTTGGAAGGATGCATATGACTTCTAATATTGATGCTTCTCTAGAGGAGACGCTCTCCTATATCGCAGGACAGCTTAAGACGCTGACTTCTATTGCCTCCCCTACCGGCTATACCCGTGCGGCGACTGATTATCTGATGGAGACCCTGCGCGATATGGGGTTTGGGCCTGAGCGTTCTAATAAGGGTAACGTGCTCGTTGAGCTTGGCGGCGAGGGCGAGCCGCTCGTACTGGCGAGCCATGTCGATACCCTAGGCGCCATGGTGCGTTCCATTAAGGACAATGGCCGCCTGCGCCCCACGACGCTCGGTGGGCATCAGTGGTCTACGGCCGATGGCGAGAACTGCACCGTCTACACGCGCGACGGCAATGTCTACACGGGCGTGGTTCTTAACACCGAGCCTTCGGCGCACGTGGCCGACGAGCCGGTCAAGACCATCGAGAAGAACATGGAGATCTTGCTCGACGAGAACGTCGACAGCAAGGACGATGTGCTCGAGCTGGGTATTCAGACCGGCGACATCATCGCTATGGATCCTCGCACGACGGTGACGGAGAGCGGCTACATTAAGAGCCGCTTCCTGGATGACAAGCTATCGGCCGCCATTTTGTTGGGCTTGGCGCGTGCCGTCGCCGCTGGCGAGGTGACGCTTTCGCGTAAGGTTTCGCTGCTCTTTACCGTGTACGAGGAGGTGGGCCACGGCGGCGCCTTCGTGCCGGCCGACACGCGCGAGATGATCAGCGTTGACATGGGCTGCGTGGGCGACGACCTAGGCTGCACCGAGCACATGGTGTCGATCTGCGCCAAGGATTCGGGCGGTCCGTACAACTACGACCTGGTGACGGCGCTGTCCAATATCGCGCGCGAGCTTGAGCTCGATTACGCTATCGACGTGTATCCGCATTACGGTTCGGACGTCGAAGCCACGCTCTCTGCCGGCTACGACATTCGCCATGGTCTGATCGGCCCCGGCGTGTATGCGAGCCACAACTACGAGCGTAGCCACATGGACGGCGTGCGCAACACCTTCGAGCTCGTCCGCGCCTACGTACAGCGCTAGTGATGCAGCGGCCTCGGCTGATACGGCAGTACCGACCGAGGCCGTCCTCTCTAAGTTGCGGTGAAATAGGGACTGTTTGGCGGTTTTAAACGCTTAAACAGTCCCTATTTCACCGCAATTTATGAAGGGGATGGGGCTACTTAAGTGCGCCGGTCACGGTGCCGCCGCCGAGGACGATGTCGCCGCGGTAGACTACAACGGCTTGGCCGGGGGCGATGGCTCGTTGCGGCTCGTCAAAGGTCAGCAGCATTTGTCCGTCGGCGTCACGCGTAAGGGTCGCTGCCTGGTCTTTCTGACGGTAGCGGTACTTGACGCCTACGCGAATGCCGCCGGCATCGAGCTCTGCCTCCATGCGTGCGTCCGGCGCGCTCCAGATCCAGTCGTTGGCCGTGAGCGCTGTGGCCGTCAGGTCCTCGGCCTCGCCCAGATGCACAATGTTGTTGGCGGCATCGACGCCCGTTACGTACACGGGATGCGCCATCGCGACGCCCAAGCCCTTGCGCTGGCCGATGGTATAGCGCAGCGCGCCGTTATGGCGTCCGACCACGCTGCCGTCGCGCCATACAATATCGCCCGGCTCGGCGGCATGTCCGCAGCGGCGCTCGATATAGCCCGCATAATCGCCATCCGCGATAAAGCAGATATCCTCGCTCTCGGCCTTCTTGGCGTTCATGAAGCCCTGCTCGGCGGCAATGCGGCGCACGTCGCGCTCCTTGTCCAACCCGGCCAGCGGAAAGATCGTGCGTGCCAGACGCTCTTGCGTGAGCGAATACAAAAAGTAGCTCTGGTCCTTTTTGGGGTCCTCGCCGCGATGCAGCTGCCAGGTGCCGTCGGACGTTTGGCTCGTTTTGGCGTAGTGACCTGTGGCGATGTAGTCGCAGCCCATATCGAGCGCTGCATCGAGCAGCGCGCCAAACTTAATATGGCGGTTGCAGATGATACACGGATTGGGCGTCAGCCCCTCCTGGTAGGCGTTCACAAAGCGCTCGATAACATTGCGGTCGAAGGTCTGCTGCAGATCGAGCACATGGTGGGGTATCCCCAGGCGCTCGGCGACGGCCTTTGCATCAGCGATGTCGCGGTCGACTTTGCTCATGCCCGTGACGGGATCGGGCGCGGGGCAGATGAGGCGCATGGTGGCGCCGACGCATTCGTAGCCCTGGCGTTTGAGCAGATAGGCAGTCACGCTGGAATCGACGCCGCCGCTCATGGCGACGAGCACGCGCTTGTTGTGCATGGGGAGGTTCTCCTTGGTGGCATATGGCCAAAAAAGAAAAGCGGCGCGGGAGGCTGGTTCCGCGCCGCAGACATTGTAGCAAGTTCGGACGACTCGTGGGACACCCTGATGGGATGGGCTCAGACTGCCGGGAGAGAGAGGAGACCGGCTCGTCCCTGGGCTCAACCTATGGGCGACGGGCCCTAGTCCTGGAAGAGTGCCGTGGACAGGTAGCGCTCACCGGTATCGGCGAGCAGCGCCACGATGGTCTTACCCTCGTTCTCGGGGCGCTTGGCCAGCTGTAGCGCGGCCCACACGGCGGCGCCGGACGAAATGCCCACGAGCACGCCCTCCTTGTGGCCCACGGCGCGGCCGGTGGCAAAGGCGTCGTCGTTCTCGACGGGGATGATCTCGTCGTAGATCTGGGTGTCGAGGACGTCGGGCACAAAGCCGGCACCGATACCCTGAATCTTGTGCGGGCCGGCCTGGCCCTTAGAGAGCACCGGGGAGGTGGCGGGCTCGACGGCGACGACCTGAATCTTGGGGTTCTGCTCCTTGAGGAACTCGCCCACGCCGGTCACGGTGCCGCCGGTGCCGACGCCGGCGACGAAGATGTCGACCTTGCCGTCAGTGTCCTCCCAGATCTCGGGGCCGGTCGTGGCCTTGTG
>CABUMZ010000170.1:0-2500 GCA_902492825.1 uncultured Collinsella sp. | reverse complement strand
CCCAGCGAACCGTGAACGGTACCGGCCGCACCTGCCTCGGACTCCATCTCGACGACCTTGACCGGGGTGCCGAAGATGTTCTTGCGACCCTGGGCCGCCCACTGGTCGACATGGTCGGCCATCGGGCTGGACGGCGTAATGGGATAGATTCCCGCTACCTCGGTGTACGCATACGAAACATATGCGGCCGCCTCGTTGCCGTCCATAGACTTAAACTTACGCGCCATATACCCCTCTCCTCTCATATAGGTATACAGGCCCCGGCGATCGCCGGGATGTTGGCGTGATGGGATTTACGCTGTTGCTTCCAATCATCTGGCAGGCAGGCTCAGCAGCAGGTACATGGCGTGGAGAGAAGACATGCCGAGGCGAGGGGCAGTTGACGCGCCCCACAGACCCGACCGCCCGTCTTGCACATGACCGAGCGCCGCAAAGGCCGCATGCCGGATGCTCCCGGGCACGCCCCGGCGATGGGAAGCGCCCGCAACGGAAATCCGCATGCGGGTTTATTGTACCCCGCCTTCAAGTGTAATTTCGGCAAATATAGGCGGGCGGTAAAGGTTTACCTTGGGTGACTGCCAAGGGCCAAAATGGTCCCTCCATCCCCGGGCGACTGGCTCTGGCGCGCCAAGGAGTGTCCCAAAGTGCCGGCAGGAAAGGAACGTCCCTATCTGCCGGCTAGAGGGCACCGAAGAGGACGGCGTAGGTAGTGGATTCGCCGAGCTTGAGCTCGTCGCCGGGATTGAGTTGGGCGGAACGACCGGGCTCGACCTGAATGCAGACGCGCGTGGCCCCGTTTACCACCACGGTTCCGTTGGTGGACGACAAGTCCTCGACGTGCCAGATATTTTGAGCATCGCACCAGATATGGGCATGGCGGGCCGAGACATCGTCGCCGACGTCGGTAATATCGCCCTCACCAGTGGCCAGCGCGCCAATCTCAACACCCTGCTCACTCGGCTGAATCCAGCGCGGGGCGCTCACGACAAAACTGTTTTGTATACGCAGCAAGCCCAAGGGGTGCGCCGGGGCGGGTTCGCGTTCGCCCGCGGTCATCGACATGCCAAGCGAACGCGGCGTGGATGTGCCTCCGCCACAGGTCGCGTTCGCGTAGTCGATGGCATAGTTCACCGAGGACCGCACATCCGCCGAACAACCGACGGCGACAAACAGCACCAGCACGGCCTCGGCGCGCTCGGCGGGCATGAGCTCCGCCGCCTGGGACAGGCGATCGAGCGCGTTGCGATAGAGATTTGTGTCCTGGTGACACTCTTCGAGCGCGCGTACCATCGGTTCACCTGCAGGGCCGCACACCATATTGATCACAGCCGTGGAGTCCATGGGATTGCGCTGGCGCAGGGCCAGTTGCGACATAATACGCGCAGCCGAGGTACCGTATTCGGCAAAGTAGCGCTGCTGAAGCGTGCCGACCGGCGCGCGAACGATAAAGCGGGAAACCCAAGAGCGATCGGCGGCCCGGCTCTGCGGGCTGCGACCGTCTGCGAGCGGACGGGACGAAAGCACCAAGCCGCACAGCTCGATATGGCTCAGATGCGCCGCGCGCTTAAAGATGTCAAACATGGCCCCGCATGGGGTGAGCTCAACTTGAGATGCCATGACCTAGGCCTCCTTGGTCGTAGAAATAGAACCGGACGATACTTCGACAGGTCCGCCAAAAGTACGGGCAGCCGCGGCTCCACCGGCAAGCGGAGTCGCCATCTGGGCTTTTGTACGTCGCGGTGCCGAAACGGGAAGTTCAAAGGCAAAGCCCATCGCAAGCAAAAACCACGTAAGCGTATAGGTTGCAACCAGAGCGGCAACAAGGCCGCCCATCACGGCGCGTTGGGAAAATACGCTACATGCAGCCACAACCAGCACCGGAACCTCGCAGGCAGAAAGCGCAAGCACACCCTGCAGGAAGCCCGAGCGCCGATTGCGCGCAAGTGCCCCCGCGACAACGCCGGCTATGCCTGGCAGCGCCAACGCCAGTGCGGCAATAATACCCGGTAGCGACCCAGACCACACGAGCGATCCCAAAGTCGCCGTCACGCGAGCGCCCGACGCCAGCAGCGCGGCCGAAACCACGACCACAGCCCAAACCACGCCACAGACGACCGTCGCGCCGACCATCAGCGCGCGACGAACCGCGCGGCCAGACGCATCCATGGGGCACGGCGTGAGCGGCTCGCCGCGGAGCGAACGACCGACATTTTGCGCATAGTGGTCACAAAACGCCGAGAGCGCCGCCTCGACCGCCGCCGGCTCGGGACGATCTTTTTGATGGCTGGACAGACAGGCCATCACCACGTCGAACAGCTGGGCATCGACAAACGCCAGCGCATCGCGTAGCTCCTCGGAATCCGGCTCAAGCCCCAGCTGCTGGGCCTGCTCGGCCGCAGCGAGCGCCACATCGGGCTCACGACGAAGCAGCTGAGTCAAATCACAACCGGGCGCATGGGCACCAATAGGATAGTCGGGCCGCGTGTCCATCTTGAGACGG
>CABUMZ010000169.1 GCA_902492825.1 uncultured Collinsella sp. | reverse complement strand
GGGGAACATCACGCGGTCGTAAAAGCGGTCGGCAAGCTGCCCGCGCCCGCGGCTCACGGCAACGTTGGCGTCGATCATCTCCTGCGGGGTAAAACCCGCCTGGGACAGGTGCGACACCAGCGCGTTACGGCCCGGTGCAAAGCCCAGGCAGTAGCGGCGGCAGACGTCGCCGCCCATGCCGCGGCTGGCAAAGTACTCGCGCGGACGGCCGTCCTTACCGCGCATGAGCATGGTGTGGTAGAACTGGGCGGTCTCGGCGCACAGATCGTAGATGCGGGCACGCTTGGTGCCGCGCTCGCGGCGATCTCCGGTGTCATGCAGCTCAATACCCGCGCGATCGGCCAAGTAACGGATTGACTCGGGAAAGCTCAGGTTCTCGCGCTTCATGATATAGGTGAAAACGTCGCCACCCTCGCCGCAGCCAAAGCAATGCCACACCTGCGTGGCGGGGATAATGTGGAAGGACGGCGTCTTTTCGCCATGGAAGGGGCAGCATCCCCAAAACTCATGGCCGCGGGGCTTGAGCTCGACCGTTTCCTGCACGATGGCAACCAGGTCAGACGCAGCGCGTACCTGGTCTTTTTCCTCATCGCTAATCACGGATGCTCACCCCCTGCTTGCCCAAGTTGTGACGAATGTCCTCGATATTACCCTCGACGGTCGCGATCAACTCATCCGGCGAATCGAACACACGCGAGGGACGCAGCCAGCGCGTAAACGCCAGCGAAACGAAAGCGCCGTACAGGTCGCCCGTATAACCAATTAAGTTGGCCTCGAGATGCGCCGAAGCGGCATCGTCGGCATACGTCGGCGGCAGTCCGACGTTAACGGCAGCGGGCCACACGATGTCATTGACCAGCACCAGACCCTCATACACGCCATCGGCTGGCGCCTGAATGCCGTCGGGAACCTGCAAGTTTGCCGTGGGGAAGCCCATGCCAGAACCCTCGTGACGGCCGCGAATAACACCGCCACGCACCATATACGGACGGCCGAGTAACTCTGCAGCAAGCTCCACATGGCCCTGTCCCAGCTCATGACGAATGCGGGTGGCGCAAATGGCCTCACCGCCCTCGCAAAGCAAGTCGTGCCCGTATACGTCAACGCCGCGCTCGGCACCCCAGGCGCGCATCTCGTCAACACCAGAAGCACCGCCACGACCCAGCCTAAAGTCGCTGCCAACGCGAATCGATCGAATGTCGACCAGACGCGACACCAGCGAGAGAAAAGCAACATGGTCAAGCGCCGCAACCTCAGGCGTAAAGGGAACGGCCACCACCGCATCGACCCCAGTTTGAGCCAGGGCATGCAGACGGTCGGCCGTCGTCATCAATTTTTGAGCGGGCGAAGGGCTCACCACGACGTCCGGGTCGGGATCGAAGGTAACTACGACCGCCTTGCAGCCATGGGCACGGGCATCACGGACAAGCGCCGCAATGAGCTCCTGGTGTCCACGGTGAACGCCGTCGAACACGCCGATGCCAATCGATGCGGCACCCAGGTGCTCACACTTATCAAACACATCGGCAGTAACGATGCGAGCCTCGTCCGACTCGCCCGCGAAAAAGATACGCGCGAGCTCGCGAACGGACAACATCATCGAACACCGCCGATTGCCTGCGGAAACACGTGCTCCATGACAAAGCGGCCACCCTCAATGCGGGCGAGCGCCTTGAGTCCCCCATCGAGCACCAACGCAAACGGCGCCTTCGAGGCATCGAAATCGGCAAGCGCACGCTCAACGGGAATGCGTCGGCCGCAGAGAAGGTCGTCGGCAAGATTGCCCGGCAAGTCAACACGTGTGGCGCCCAGGGCCGCAATGGGATCCAGGGCAAAGCCAGCCGCGGACTCGGGAGAAAGCTCCTCGACCGCATGACAGGCGCCAATGGAAACAACACCGGAGGCCGTGCGGCGCAGCGCGGAAATATGCGCAGCGCTATCGCAAGCGCGGCCCAGGTCGCGAGCGAGCGCACGGATATAGGTGCCCTTGCTCACCGAGAACGCCACGGTCCATACACACGTATCGCCTTCGCCGCCCACGGCGATCAGGGCGTCGGCATAGACCTCGACGGGGCGCGGAGGTAGGTCCACCGCATTGCCCTCGCGAGCAGACTTGTAGGCGCGAACGCCATTGACCGAGATAGCAGAAAACGCCGGCGGCACCTGCATCTGCGGTCCCAGCATGGCGGCCAAGCGCTCACGAGCATAGGCAGGATCGCGGAGCTCGTTGGCAACAGCCACCGTGCGGACCGCCTCGCCCTCCGCATCATCGGTATTGGTCTCGGCGCCAAACGAAATATCGGCGACGTAGCTTTTGGTATCGAGCGTGAGCATGCCCAGCAGACGGGTGGCCTGGCCCACACCCACCACCATGACGCCAGATGCCATGGGGTCGAGCGTGCCGGCATGGCCGACGCGCCGCTCATGGAGGGCGCGTCGGCATTGCGAGACCACATCGTGGGACGTGCAGCCCACCGGCTTATCGACGGCGAGCAGCATATTCAGTTGTGAAGGCGTACGACGAGCCATGTACCATCCAAAAAGTTAAAGCTCGACGGTCACCGAAGCGGGATCCTCCCCTACCAGCTCGGCCAGCATGGGAAGTGCCACGGTGAGCGTCTCGAGAATCGTTCCGTTGTTGGAGAAACCGGCGGCAGCATGATGCCCGCCACCGCCAAAGTTGGCAGCAATCTCGGACACATCGAGGTCCCCCTTGGAGCGCAGGTTGCCACGCACCTTGGTATCACCCTCAATGCCCTTTAAGAACATGCAGACCTCGACGCCCATCACTGAGCGCACCACGTCAACCAGGCCGTCGCACTCATCCGAGGTGACACCGCAAGCCTCAAGGTCACTCTGGTACGCGTAGCTATACGCGACGCGCCCGTGGGCCACTGTCTTGATGCGGCCCATAACGATGGACTTGAGGTGCAAAAACTCAACGCGCATGCTCTGATATACCTCGAGTGCCACACGCGCCGGATCGGCACCGTGGGCAACCAGTCGCGAAGCCGCATGGAACGCAGCAGCATCGGCGTTTTGGTACTGAAAACGGCCGGTATCGGTAACCAAGCCGCACAGCAGGCAGGTCGCAACGCCATCACGGGCGACAATGCCACAGTTGTCCAAGAAGCGGTCGATGATCATAGCGCAGGCTGCAGCTTCAACACGCCTCAGGCTCAGTTCGGCAAACTCCTCGCGAGCCGGATGGTGATCGAAGCACACCACATGCTTGGAGCGACGAAGCACCTCAGCAGAGTCGTTGAGGCGCTCGACGACCGGTACGTCCACCGAGATGAACAGGTCCGGATTGCCAGTGTACGCAGATGCCGGCACCAGGCGATCAGAGCCTTCCATAAAGCGGTAGATGCGCGGAACCGGGTCATCGTCTGCCAGCAGCAGCGCAATGTCCTTGTTGGGAAAAAACTTGATGAGCGAAAGGCCCAGACCCAACACGGAGCCCAAGGCATCGCCATCGGGAGAAGTATGTCCCGAAATCGCAATGGAGGACGCACCCTCGATGAGCTCGAGGATGCGTCGCTGAATATCTGCAGACTCGCACGAGGCGAGGTCGGCGGAATTAGT
>CABUMZ010000168.1 GCA_902492825.1 uncultured Collinsella sp. | reverse complement strand
CGACTACTACCTCTACAAGCGCGAGGACCTCGCCGCCCGCGCCGCCGCCGAGGCTGCAGGGGAGAGCGCTCCTGTCGCGACCAAGCCCACCAAAGCCAGTGCCGCCCAGGCTGACACCCCCGCTGCAGCGCCTAAGCCGGCCGAGGGCAAAAAGACCAAGGAGCAAAAGCGTGCCGAGGCCCAGGCCCGTGCTGCGCTCAACAAAAAGCTCAAGGGCGTGCGCAACCAGCTCAAGAAGATCGAGACGGAGCTCGACAAGAAGCGTGCCCGCTATGACGAGCTTATGGAATTGATGGCAAGCGAAGAACTTTATGCCGATCAGGACAAGTTCAACGCCGCGCTGGGGGAATATAACGGCCTTAAGCAAGATCTGCCCAAGCTCGAGGACGAATGGCTGGAGCTTTCCACCCAGATCGAAGAGGAGACCGCGCGTGAACTCTCGTAAGGCCGCCGCCGTGGCGATGAGCATCATCGCCATCGCTTGTCGCATCTGCGGCATCTTTATGAGCGCGATGACCGTGCTGCTGTGCTTTAGCGGCCTCACCGCCAAGCTGAAGATCGTGGGCTTTGTCGTTGAGCTTTCGCGCGCGCTGCCGAACGCCATCGCCGGCTACGGCGTCATCACGTCGCCCTTTGGCGGCGTGTTTCGCCTGGATTACGCTATCGTCGCCGTGATTCTATTTGTGGCGGATTACCTGCTCACGCGCGCCTCGCGCCGCGTCCGCTAGGGGAGCGCCATGTCCAGCAGCTACTTCATGAACCTGCTCGCCAGCGCTGTCGCCGTCATCGTTGGTATCGTCATCCACGAGAGCGCGCACGCCGCCGCGGCCTGGGCGCTCGGCGACAAGACGGCCCGTTCGCGCGGCCGCGTTTCGCTCAACCCGCTTAACCACATCGACCCGTTTGGCACCATTCTCCTGCCGCTGTTGATGCTCGCCGCCGGCGGCCCGGTATTCGCCTTTGCAAAGCCCGTGCCCGTCTACCTCAACAACCTCAAGCACCCCAAGCGCGACGAGGTCCTGGTGAGCGCGGCCGGCCCCGCATCGAACATCGCGCTGGCATGCCTTGCGGCTGCTCTCATGCACCTGGCCTATGGCAGCCTTTACGCCAGCATATCCTTTGCCGTAGCGTCCCAAATCATGAACTTCGGCGCCACCTTTATCGTGGTCAACCTGTCGCTCGCGTTCTTTAACCTCATCCCGATCCCGCCGCTCGACGGCTCGTCGATTATCGTCCCGTTCCTCAAAGGGAAGGCGCTCGCCAACTACTATCGTCTGCAGCAATACGCCATGCCGATCCTTATCATCGTGCTGTACCTGCTGCCCATGTGGACCGGCATCGACGTGATCGGCCGCTATTTCGACGTTACCGTGTATCCGCTGGCTGAGCACCTGCTCAACTTCGCAATTGCCGGCATCTAGGGTAAACTTACAGGTCGACCGTGCAAAACGGTCGCAACATGCACTCAAACCGCGCCGCGAAGGCGCCGTCAAAGGAGGTCGAAGATGTCGTATCGCGTGTCGACGCAGGTCTACAGCGGACCTTTCGACCTGCTGCTGCAGCTGGTAACCCACCAAAAAGTAGATATCGGCGCCATCTCGATCAGCGAGGTGGCAGAGCAATACCTGGCCGAGGTCGAGCGCATCGAGGCGCTGGACCTGGATGTGGCGAGCGACTTTTTGCTGGTCGCGGCAACCCTTTTGGACATCAAGGCTGCCTCGCTGGTACCCCAGGAGGCCCCCAGCAAATCCGTCGACGATGACGAGGACGACGAAGACCTCGAGGAACTCAGCGCGCTCGACGGCGATGCCCTGCGCGAGGTCCTGATCCAGCGCCTGATCGCCTACAAGCAGTTTAAGGGTGCGGCGGCGGCCCTTGGCGCGCGCATGCAGGCCGAGAGCCGCATGCATCCGCGCGTGGCCGGCCCCGACCCCGAGTTTTTGGGCCTTATGCCCGACTACCTGGCCGGCATTACCCTGCGCGGCCTGGCCGTCATCTGCGCCGACCTGGACGGCAAGCGCCAGACCTTCCTGCTGGAGGCCGAGCACGTGGCACCGCATCGCGTGCCGCTCGACCTGACGGTGGCCTCGGTCGACCGCTTTACCATGGCGCACCAATCCTGCACCTTCCGCGAGCTGTTGGACGGCGACGCCACGACTGAGCAGCTCGTTGTCACCTTCCTGGCCATGCTCGAGCTCGCCAAGCGCGGCTCGCTTACGCTGAGCCAGGACAAGATTTTTGGAACCATTCAAATCAACCGCGTCGAGGGCGCCGAGGCATACGTGCCCGGCGAGGGCCCCGAGCTCACCGAATAGGAGCGGCAACCATGTCAACCCTTTCCACGCTAGAGGCAAACAGTCTCAAAGGCGCCCTCGAGGCGCTGCTGCTGGTGTCGAGCGACCCCGTGAGCGCACCCGCGCTGGCAGGTGCGCTGGATATCGCCCCGGGAGAGTGCGCGTCGCTGTTGGCCGAGCTCAAGGTTGAGTACGAGGAGGCCAATCGCGGCTTTCAGCTGCGCGAAGTCGCCGGTGGCTGGCGTCTGTTTACACACCCCGCCTACCACGATGTGGTCGAGGCCTATGTACTGAGCTGGGACACGCAAAAACTGTCGCAGGCGGCGCTCGAGACCCTGGCCGTCATCGTCTACCACCAGCCCGTCACGCGCGAGGTGGTCAAGGGCATCCGCGGCGTCAACTCCGACGGCGTCATCGCGTCGCTCGTTGACAAGGGTCTGGTGCGCGAGCTCGGCCGCGACCCCCAGCGCGGTCAGGCCATCATCTACGGCACGACCAACGCCTTTTTGGAGAAGTTCGGTCTGCGCTCCACCCGCGATCTGCCCGACCTGGAACAGTTTGCCCCCGACGAGCAGTCGCGTCAGTTTATCCGCGAGCGCCTAAGCGGCCGCAGCATCCAGTCCACGCTCGAAGAGCAGGCCGAGGACCTGGACGAAGAGCGCGAACTTCTCGATACCGATGTTGAGGACGACGCAGATGATGAGATCCTGACCAGCGGTGTCAGCTCGGAGGACATGCATGACGAGGATTAACGAAGCAGGGGAGGCGCGCATCGCAAGCGCCACGGACACCGCAGCACCCGACGCCCAGCCCGTCTACCCGCACACCATGCGCCTGCAACGCTTTTTGGCGCGCGCGGGCGTGGCGAGCCGCCGCGGCTCGGAGGACCTGATGACCGCCGGCCGCGTGACCGTCAACGGCCAGGTCGCGACCGAGCTGGGCACCAAGGTCGACGTCGACCGGGACCATATCGAGGTCGACGGCATGCCCGTCAAGCTCAACCAGGGCGCCGTGTACCTGATGCTCTACAAGCCGACCGGCTACCTCACCACCATGAGCGATCCGCAGGAGCGCCCCTGCGTGGCCGACCTGGTCCCGCGCGACCGCTTTCCGGGGCTCTTTCCGGTGGGCCGTCTGGACCGCGACACCACGGGCCTTCTGCTCTTTACCACCGACGGCGACCTGTCGCAGGATTTGCTGCACCCCAGCAAGCACGTCTACAAGACCTATCAGGCGCTGGTGGACGGGCAGCTGACCGACCGCGATCTAGACCCGCTCCGCCGTGGCATCGAGCTCGACGATGGCCTGTGCCAGCCGGCAATCTGCCGCGTCATCACCGCACGCGAGGCCGAGGCCGTG
>CABUMZ010000167.1 GCA_902492825.1 uncultured Collinsella sp. | reverse complement strand
GCGCGCGCCCTTTGTGCCGGCCGACCACGGCGACTTGGCCGAGCGCTGCGAGACGATCCTCGATCTGCAGACTGCGGGCCTCAAGACCCGCCTTGCCCACACGGGTACCAAGGCTGCGGTTATCGGCCTTTCGGGCGGCTTGGACTCCACGCTAGCGCTGCTTGTGACCGTGCGTGCCTTCGATGCACTGGGGCTGCCGCGCACTGGTATCACAGCCGTGTCCATGCCCGGCTTCGGCACGACGCATCGCACCAAGTCGAATGCCGAGTCGCTCGCTCGCGACCTGGGTGTGAGCTTCCGCGAGGTTTCGATCCATGCGGCTGTGGAGCAGCACTTCAAGGACATTGAGCATGATCCGGCCGTGCAGGACGTGACCTACGAGAACAGTCAGGCGCGCGAGCGTACGCAGATTCTGATGGATCTGGCCAACCAGGCTGGCGGTTTTGTCATTGGCACGGGCGACCTGTCGGAGCTGGCGCTCGGCTGGGCTACCTATAACGGCGACCACATGAGCATGTACGCCGTCAACGCGAGCGTGCCCAAGACGCTTGTGCGCCATCTGGTACGCTATGCCGCCGATGTCTTTGGCGGGCGCATTGCCGAGGTCTTGCTCGATATCCTCGATACGCCGGTGTCCCCCGAGCTTCTGCCGCCCACGGGCGACGGCGAGATTGCGCAGAAGACCGAGGATTTGGTGGGCCCGTACGAGCTGCACGACTACTTCCTCTACTACCTGCTGCGTTTTGGCTTTGAGCCGGGCAAGATCTACCGCATGACGCTCAAGAGCTTCGAGGGCGTCTACGACGCCAAGACCGTCCACACGTGGCTACGTACGTTCTACCGTCGCTTCTTTGCCCAGCAGTTTAAGCGCAGCTGCCTGCCCGATGGTCCCAAGGTGGGCTCGGTGACGCTCAGCCCGCGCGGCGATTGGCGTATGCCGAGTGACGCTAGCTCGCGTCTGTGGCTTGTGCAGATCGACGCGCTCAATCCAGTTGACTAAGGTTGGCTAAATTGAACCAATACGGGGGTTGCAAGCGTTACACTTTTGCAATCTGATGGCCCGTATCGCGCGGCGCTCTTGTCGGAGCGCCGCGTTTTTCATATCGAAAGGTGGCACCATGCAGGCATCGCAGCGTCTCGACCGCTTTGGCGCGGAGGTCTTCGCCTCGCTCAACAACAAGCTTCTCGCGCTGAAGGCTCAGGGCAAGACCATTTACAACATGAGCGTGGGCACGCCCGACTTTAAGCCGTACGACCACGTGGTCGAGGCACTCACGCAGGCAGCCCAAGATCCCGAGATGTGGAAGTACGCCCTGCGCGACCTGCCCGAACTCAAGCAAGCCGTGTGCGATTACTATGAGCGTCGCTTTGGCGTTTCGGGCATTACACCGTCTATGGTGCAGTCGTGCAACGGCACGCAGGAGGGCGTGGGCCATTTGGGTCTGGCCCTGCTCGACCCGGGTGACACCATCCTGGTGCCCGATCCGTGCTACCCGGTCTTTGAGGCGGGTGCGAAGATCGCCGATGCCAAGCTCGAGTACTATCCGCTGGTTGCCGAGCACAATTACCTGCCCTATGTGGCGGGCATCGATCCCGAGGTGGCCGATCGTGCCAAGTACATGATCGTGTCGCTGCCCGCGAACCCGGTCGGCTCGGTGGGCACGCCCGAGGTCTACGAGGAGATCATCGCTTTCGCCCGCGAGCACGACCTGCTGATCGTTCATGACAACGCATACTCCGACATCGTGTTTGATGGTGAGCCGGGTGGCAGCTTCTTGCAGTATCCCGGCGCGCTCGAGGTGGGCGTTGAGTTCTTCTCGCTTTCCAAGTCGTTTAACGTCACCGGTGCGCGTATCGGCTTTTTGGTCGGCCGCGAGGACGTGGTCTCTGCCTTTGCCAAGCTGCGCGGCCAGATCGACTTTGGCATGTTCTTTCCGATCCAGAAGGCCGCCATCGCGTGCCTGAATGGTCCGCGCGATGAGGTCGAGGCGCAGCGTCTGAAGTACCAGGAGCGTCGCGATGCCCTGTGCGACGGTCTTGAGGGCCTGGGCTGGGAGCGTCCCAACGCGCATGGCTCTATGTTTGTGTGGGCCAAGCTTCCCGGTGGTCGCACCGATTCCATGGCGTTTTGCGAGGAGCTTATGGAGAAGGCCGGCGTTGTGGTGACGCCGGGCGCGAACTTTGGTCCTTCGGGCGAGGGGCACGTGCGCATGGCGCTGGTCTTGCCGCCCGACCAGATCGCTTTGGCTGTCGAGGCCATTCGCAAGGCGGGCCTGTATTAGAAAGCTATTTCGGCTCGTCAATAGCTCGAAACCGATTTCGTGCAGTTATTTTACGAATTCTGCAAACAATTTCGGTAAACGGTCGATTTTTGGCTGCGAATAGGAGCATAATCAAAGTCCCGATTGGATGTATTGGGATTACGGCAAGCCGCTCGGGTCGTTCCCGGGCGGCTTGTTTGTGGAGAGAGATGGGAGTTTCTAATGGTTAACGAGAAGAAGGTCGCTATTGTCGGCTGCGGTTTCGTCGGTTCGTCTTCGGCGTTCGCGTTGATGCAGAGCGGTCTGTTCTCAGAGATGGTCCTCATCGACGTGGACAAGAACCGTGCCGAGGGTGAGGCCCTGGATATCGCGCACGGCATGACGTTTGCCGAGCCGATGAAGATCTACGCCGGCGATTATTCCGATGTCGCCGACGCCGCCATGATCGTCGTCACTGCTGGCGCTGCCCAGAAGCCCGGTGAGACCCGCCTGGACCTGGTCAACAAGAACGTCAGCATCTTCAAGTCCATTATTCCCGAGATTAAGAAGTCCGGCTTCGACGGCATTCTGCTAATCGTCTCCAACCCGGTCGATGTTCTGACCTACGCCGCCATCAAGATGTCCGGCCTGCCCGAAGGCCATGTCATCGGCTCCGGCACCGTGCTCGACACCGGCCGCCTGCAGCAGATGCTTGGTGCCCACGTCGAGGTTGACCCGCGCGATGTCCAGGCCTATGTCATGGGCGAGCACGGTGACTCCGAGTTTGTCGCTTGGTCCAGCGCTCAGGTTGCCGGCGTTCCGCTGAACACCTTCTGTGAGCTTCACGGCCACCTGGAGCATGAGGCTGCCGAGAAGCGCATCGCTGAGGACGTCAAGAACTCCGCCTACACCATCATCGAGAAGAAGCACGCCACCTACTATGGCGTCGCCATGGCCGTCAAGCGCATCTGCACCGCCGTCATGCGCGATGAGCAGACCGTTCTGCCTGTCTCTTCGCTCATGGTGGGCGAGTATGGCCTGTCCGATCTTGCCATCTCCATGCCGACCGTCGTTGGCCGCGACGGCGTTGTCTGCCGCGTCCCCGTGCCGCTGAACGATGACGAGCAGCATGAGCTCACCGTCTCCGCCAAGGCCCTCAAGGACATCATCGACAGCGTCGACTTCTCCTGCTAAATCAAGCTCTTTTGGGTAACAGGCTACAATGAAAGGCGTCCGGGCCACACGGTCCGGGCGCCTTTTTGGTGCGAGGGGGTCAGGTTACTTTGCACCGCCCCAATGCACCATAGTTGATGGGAGGGCCATGTCGGATTCGCCTAATTTTTTGACCTATGCCCAGACGGAGTTTGATCCGTTTGAGGAACGACCGTTCTGCGCGGTGGATAGCCTGGTCTTTGCGTGGTTGTCCTATTTGCGTTTGCCGGGTGATATGGCGGAGCTGACGAA
>CABUMZ010000166.1 GCA_902492825.1 uncultured Collinsella sp. | reverse complement strand
CCGGGGACATGGGGTTGTAAAACTCCGTGTCGCCCGGCTGAATCCCAACGAAGACGATCTCATCACACGATTGCTCAATCTCTTCGATCAAAATCGACAAGGGAAGCGAATGCGTGGTGAACATCGACTTGCGGGCCACATCGCGCTTGTCGAGCAAACGGATGGACCCGACGGGCAGTGCCATGTCGGCGGCATCGACCAAGACCAGGCGAGGCGGACGCTCGCGCTTGACCTCGATGATGTCGTCCTCGGGCGTTTGACCGCCGTCGATGGTGTACCAACCGGCGATGGGTGCGTCTTCCATCTTTTTGGAGAGCACGGGGCCGGCGGCATCGTCGGCACGCAGCACGCTTCCCGCCGTGAGCACGATACCCGCAAAGGGAGCACCGTTCACACGTCCATCCACAACGCGACCCATTACTGCAACCTTCCCGTCAGATACACGCCCGACACATCGCGCACGCGCTCAACCAGATCGCGGAACTTCATCAGAAACGCGACCTGCTGGGCATGCAGGCCAAAGTCGTCGTCGAACACCGAGATGCCGGCCTTGGCCGACCCGCGAAAACCGCGCTCGTCGAGCAGCGTGTCGCAGGCCTCGAGCAGCGACGGCACCGCCGCCTTGTCGAGCTGGCACTCGCCAAAGGAGCGGATGGCCTCGAACTTGGTCTTGGCCTCCCCCTCCGGCAACGCGTCGACGAGTGAATAGAACACATCCACCGGCACCGACAGGCGCGGCTCAAAGCAATCGAGCACGCCGGTGTGGTGGCCCACGGCGAGCGTGTAGTACAGCACGTCGCAGGCCTCCTGGGGAACGTCTTCCTCGGTCTCCACAAACTTACGCGTAAGCTCGTAGAAGACCACCTGGTCGGGCGCGTGGCCCAGGCAGGGGTCGGCGACGCCCTCGGCGGCCTCGTCGCTTGCGCGCGAGGCATCGCCAAAGGAGCCGCCGAGCATGCCGGGGCCCGCAAAGTAACCAGAGCGGTCCGTGAGCTCCATCTAGCGACCTCCGGCTAGCACCAGATCCTGCAGCGCCGAGTAGACCTCAACGCGGCGAGGATCGTCCTGCTTGTCGATGAGCAGTGCCATGGCACCGCGGATATCGCCCTTGGGCGCGCCCTCGAGCGTGTCCATAAACTCGTTGGCCAGGTCGCGGCCGTAACGGTAGCCGCTCATAGCGCGAGCCTCGCGCTCGATGGCAACGCGCAGCTTGTACGGCACGCCGGGGTGCAGGATATCGGCCTGCTCGCCGACGGCCTCCACCGTGGTCTCGGCATGGAGCTTTTGGTCCAGCAGACCGAGCGCCATGGCAAAGCCGTAGATGGTCTGCGCGGGGCTGGGCGGGCAGCCGGGGATGTAGACATCGACCGGCAGAATCTTATCCGTGCCGCCCCAGACGCAGTAGTTGTCGTAGAAGATGCCGCCGGTGCAGCCGCACGCGCCATAGGACACCACGATCTTGGGATCGGGTGCGGCCTCAAAGGCGCGCAGGGCCGGCATGCGCATGGCACGCGTCACGGCACCGGTGTACAGCAGCACGTCGGCGTGACGGGGCGAGGGCACGACCTTGATGCCAAAGCGCTCGACGTCGAAGACGGGCGTGATGGAACCGAAGATTTCGATCTCGCAGCCGTTGCAGCCGCCGCAGTCAACACGGTAGACGTACACCGAGCGCTTGATCTTCTTAAGAAGGGTCGCCTTGGCCTTCTCGATGCTCTCGTCGAGCTCGATCTTGGTCGGGCGGTACTGAAGCCGCTCGGGCAAAAGCGTGGGTTCGGCCATGGTTACTCCTCCTTCGTATCAAAATCCATGATGATGCCCTCGACCGGCGCCGGACCGGCGGGAATCTCGGGCGCATCGGGGTTAAGCTCGCGGTCGACATACTCCGGGTTCACGCCGTGGCCGCCCAGATACTCCATGCCGGGGCCCTGGGGCTCACCGGACGCAAGCGTCTCGTTGGCAGCCATTCCGCGCGCGTTGCCGGTCTTTACGGCCGAAGCGGCGCGCAGGGCGTCGAGCTCGCGCTTGCACTCCTGGCACATACCGACGGTACGGGCAGCCTGCTCGGCCTCCATGCCGCCGGCCTTTTGCAGCAGGCGCTTGGCGTAGTCGATCTCCTTGTGCGGGGCAAACGGCTTGCCGCAACGCGAACAGTGCTCGAGCGTATAAACGCTCTTGCTGGTGAGGTCGTCCTTGCTCATGACGGCCAGCTCAAACTCCTCGGTGAGCTTGATGGCCTCCATGGGGCAGGCTTCCTCGCAGCGGCCGCAGAAGATGCAGCGACCGTAGTCGATCGACCAGGTGATGGTATCGGCCGCAAGGTCGGTGTCCATGCGAATGGCATCGGCCGGGCACGCCACGCCGCAGGCACCGCAGGCAATGCAGAGCTCGGCATTGTGCTCGGGCTTGCCGCGCATGTCCTTGTTGGTGGGGAACGGCGCAAACGGGTACTTGACCGTCGCGTCGCCGGCCTTGGCGTTAACCTTCCAAAGCTTCAGCATATTAGAGCGCCTCCTCATCGAGCGGAGCGGCCATGGTGCCCTCGCCCGCAAGCGGCGACTTGTCGCGCCAGACGTTCTCGAACTGCTCCTTGTCGAGCACGTGGTCGCGCTTGGCGGCAACATCGGTCACCGTCACGCGGTCGGTGCAGGAGTAGCACGGGTCGAGCGAGCCGACGATCAGCGCCGCGTCGCCCACGGTGTTGCCGCGGAACATGTAGCGCAGGACCGGCCAGTTGCTGTACGTGGCGGCCTTGGCGCGCCAGCGGTAGCACTTCTGGTTGTTGCCGAGCATGGCCCAGTGCACGTCCTCGCCGCGCGGTGCCTCGGTGGCGCCGATGGCGTACTTGTGCGGGGTGTACTCCCAATCCGTGGTGAGGATGGGGCCCGACGGGCAGTTCTCGAGCATGGTCTCGATCATGTCGATCGAATCGTAGACCTCCTGGATGCGAACGGCGGTACGGCCGAAGGCATCGCAGGTGTCTGCCGTGGCAGCATGCATCTTCTGAATATCCGGATCGGCGTAGCCGTCGAAGGGATGGTCAAAGCGCACATCGCGGGCATAGCCCGAACCACGCATGAGCGGACCGACCGGCGAGAAGTCGCGTGCAATCTTGCGGTCCAAGATGCCGATGCCACTCGTACGCTCAATAAAGTTGGGCGTAGAGAGCAGCATGTCGACGAGCTCCTGAACCTCGGAGCGCAGCTGGTGGATGGTCGTGAGCGTAGAGAGCTTCTGCTCGGCCAAAATGTCGCGACGCACGCCGCCGATCACGTTGAGGCCGTAGGTCTTGCGGTGACCGGAGAGCTTCTCGGCCAGGTCCATGGACTTCTCGCGGACGCGGAAGAACTGCTGGAAGCCGGAGTCGAAGCCCGTGTAGTGCGACGCCAGGCCAATGTTGAGCAGATGCGAGTGCAGGCGCTCGACCTCGAGCATGATAGCGCGGATGTACTGGGCGCGCGGCGGGACATGAATGCCCTGGGCGCGCTCGACGGCCTCGGCATAGGCCACCGAGTGGGCGCAGCCGCAGATGCCGCAGATGCGGTCGGCGAGGAACGTCACGGCGTCATAGTTCAGGCGCGTCTCGGCGACCTTCTCCATGCCGCGGTGCACGTAGAACAGACGGTAGTCGGCGTCGACGATCGTCTCGCCCTCGACGAACAGGCGGAAGTGGCCGGGCTCGTCGGAGGTAATGTGCAGCGGGCCCATGGGGACGAGCGTGGTCTCCTTGCCCTTGGTGTCGGCCAAAAA
>CABUMZ010000165.1 GCA_902492825.1 uncultured Collinsella sp. | reverse complement strand
CTCGAGCTCGTAGCCGCCCAGGTGCTCAAAGCGGTCCTGGACCTGGCCGTACTCGTTGAGGAGCGCGTTGACGTCCTTCCCCTGTTCGGAGAGCTCGGTGATCTGGGCCTGCAGCTCGTTGGCGCGCTCGCCCATGCGGCGGATTTCCTTGGCGGCGGCCATGACCTCGGCAAGGATGGTGGTGTCCTTTTGCTCCAGATTAGTTTCCTGCTCTAGGTAGCCTACCTGGCAGTCCTTGGCGTACTGGACCTGGCCGGCGTCTGGGCTGTCGATGCCCATGATGATCTTGAGCATGGTGGTTTTGCCGGCGCCGTTGGGTCCCACGAGCGCAAAGCGCTCGCCGGGGTTGATCTGGAAGGACGCGCCGCTAAAGAGGACGCGTGCGCCGAAGCTTTTTTCGATCTTGTCGACCAGGAGGATCATGGTGCCGCCTTTGACCTTGTGTGCCTATATGAAAAAAGGCCCCAACTTGCGTTGGAGCCTCATTCAATGCTCGGGTGGAGACGAGGGGGATCGAACCCCTGACCTCTTGACTGCCAGTCAAGCGCTCTCCCAGCTGAGCTACGCCCCCGTGACGAGGAGATACTATAGGGGAAGTTTGCGCGACGTGCAAGGACTTTTTTGGTCAGATTCTAAATGCCTAATGATATAGGTAAGCGATGGCGGTACCGGTGTGGACTTGGATCGTGGCTGTTGACCTGACAACGTTGCTGATGCCCGTGTCGGCCAACAGGCCCAGGGGGCTGTGGTCTAGCTCCCATTCTAGGCCGTGTTCGCTTACCTCGGTGTTGGGGGCTATGGCGACGATGGAGAACGTCTTGCCCTCGGCGCCTTCGATGATCCAAGATTCGCCTGCGCGAAGGATCCGGGCGACAACCTTGTCCTCGGCAATCCAGACAGGGGCATCCTCGTAGCCTGCGAGCAGGCCCAGTACGGAAAGCGCCATGTCCGGACGGCCGCCCGTAGCGCAGGTCGCAACCACTTCGGCACCCGCCCAGCGACGGCGGACGGAACAGAGAGCCAGCGCCAGATCGGTATAGTCCTTGTACGGGTCATGGCACTCAACTTCAAAGTCGGTGGCGGCATCGACTAACGCGCGGCCCGCATCGCTCACCGTGTCGGCATCCCCCACATACACGTCGCAGCCCAGGCCGGCGCCCAGCAGCGCATCGAGCCCGCGGTCCACGGCGACAACGTGGTCGCACCCCCCTGCTAGCCTACGCAACAGATCCGCGCTCGCCACCACGGGCGAGCCGCAGACCACTAATACCTTGCAAGCCACAGCCCTCGCCTATCCCTCAAACGAAAGCATGCGGGCCAGATCCAGGTCCTCATAGCTGTCGATAAAGATATCGGAGTTGGAGCGCACGTCGTCGCGCTCCATGCGGCCGTGCGCGTCATAAATGCCTACACGCTTAAAGCCGGCGGAGCCAGAGCTCCTTAGGCCAAAAACGGCGTCCTCAAACACCCATGCGCGCTCAAATTTACACCCGTGGCTCTCCTCCAGGCGGCGCAGCGCCAGCTCGTACACATCGGGGAACTGCTTGGAGCGTCCCGCCTCGCCCGTCGTGGTAACAAACTCCATGTAGGCGTCGAGCCCGGCACCAGCGAGCGCGGACTGTACCAGCTCGGCCGGCGTGGACGTGGCCACGCACATGGCAATGCCCGCCGCCTTCGCCTGCTTCAAAAATGCAAGCAGGCCGTCGCGCGGCGGCACCTTGGAGTATCCATCAATCAGGATGTCGCTCAGCTCGCGATATAGCTCCTCGCCATTCGCGCCAATGCCCCACGTGTCGTGGTAGGCCTGGCACTCGTCTTCCAGTGACAGGTGCTCGAATTGGGCAAAGTCATCCACGGTCACGTCAATCCCGTGGCGGTGCAATAACTCTGGCTGAGCATAAGCCCAAACGGGGGTGCTATTAACCAGTGTGCCGTCGCAATCGAAAATAAAAGCAACCTTGGGAGCGGCGGTATGGGACATAAACGAACCTTTCGATGTCAAATGGTAAACAACCTGCTAAAAACGTTTTACCAAACGTCAGGCTAACAATTTTGAAACCCTAATTGGTAAAACTGTCAAGAGTTTTACCACGTCAATTCTGCCAGTGGTATAAACATGTCGCTTACCGATTAAACGCCCCCGCAAATCCGCTTTCGTCCATAAAACTAACGCACAGGTGTTATCGTAGTTTCTGCCGAAAGTTCCACCGAGCACGCGAGGTGGAACGAATCACAGAAACTTCGCCGTCCCTTCGATTCGTGCAGCCTTGGACCTTTCGCATCTAGTCACCAAGGCAACACGCTGCCGCGTCATGATGGGATCAAACGTGAGCGATACAAAGCTAAAGCCAACGGCCAAAAAGCCCGCAACCCGCAAACCGGCTCCGCACGCACCGGAGCTCTCCAAGGACGATGTCTACCTGTTTGGCATTGGAATGTGGGAGCGCAGCTGGGAAAAGATGGGCGCGCACCCCGACACGCAGAATCGTACGCGCGGCTGGCGTTTTTGCGTTTGGGCGCCCGACGTAAAGAGCGTTCACGTCATTGGCGAATTTAACAACTGGGATGAGCAAGCCAACCCGCTGGTGCCCATGCATACGAGCGCTATTTGGGAAGGCTTTATTCCTGGCGCCGAGCAGGGCCAGCTCTATAAGTATCTCATCGAGACCAACGAGGGCGAAAAGCTCTACAAGGCCGATCCGTATGCCTTTAAGGCCGAGTGCCCTCCGGGAACGGCGAGCGTGCTGTGGACCCTCGACGGCTACCAGTGGAACGACGCCGCATGGCTCAAGCGCCGCGCCGGCCACAACCACATGTCGCAGCCGCTCAACATCTACGAGGTGCATATTGGCTCGTGGAAGCGCCACGGCGATGCGCCGCAGGGCGAGCCCGACGAGTACGGCAACTACCCTGGCCCCATGGATCCCTTCCCCGCGCAGCGCGGCGAGTTCTACACCTACGACGACCTGTCGGTGGAGCTCGTGGACTACGTGCGCGACATGGGCTATACGCATATCGAGGTCATGCCGCTCATGGAGCATCCCTTCGACGGCTCCTGGGGCTACCAGACGACCGGCTACTACGCCGCCACGTCGCGCTACGGCAACCCGCAGCAGCTCATGCACTTTATCGATGCGTGCCACGAGGCGGGCATCGGCGTGATCATGGACTGGCCGACTCCCACGGTCTTGCCACCTTTAACGGCCACATGCTGTTTGAGCACGAGATTCACCCCAACTGGGGCACGCACAAGTTTGACTTCGCCCGCGGCGAGGTCCGCTCCTTCCTGGTCTCCAACGTGCTGTACTGGCTCGAAAACTTCCACGTTGACGGCATTCGCATGGACGGCGTGTCTAGCATGCTGTACCTCAACTTTGGGATTGACGATCCCGGCCAAAAGAAGTTCAACAAGTACGGTACCGAGGAGGACCTGGACGCTAGCGCATTTATCCGTCAGGTCAACTGCGCCGTTGAGGCACACTACCCCGACGTGATGATGATGGCCGAGGAGTCCACCGCTTGGCCGCTTGTGACCTACCCGCCGCAGGACGGCGGCCTGGGCTTCCACTACAAGTGGGACATGGGCTGGATGAACGACACCCTGCACTACATGCAGACCGATTTTCCGTGGCGCCCCGGCAACCACGGGCTGCTCACGTTCTCCATCATGTACGCCTTTACCGAGAACTTTATTTGCCCGCTCAGCCACGACGAGGTCGTGCACGGCAAGTGCTCGCTGATCGGCCGCATGCCGGGCGACTGGTGGCGCCAGTT
>CABUMZ010000164.1 GCA_902492825.1 uncultured Collinsella sp. | reverse complement strand
CTCGATGCGATGGCCCACGCCATAGCCGCCACCAATCCAGCCGGTGTTGACCAGGTAGACGCGCGTACGGCCGTCGGCGATGCGCTCGCCGAGCATCTTAGCGTAGACCATGGGGTCGAGCGGCATAAACGGCTCGCCAAACAGCGAGGAGAACGTGGGCGTGGGCTCGGTGACGCCGACCTCGGTGCCGGGGATCTTGGCCGTAAAGCCCGTCACAAAGTGATACATGGCGGCGTCGGCCGTCAGGCGCGAGATGGGCGGCAGCACGCCAAAGGCGTCGCAGGTCAAATACAGCACGACGCTCGGAGTGGTGCCCATGCCCTTGGTCCACGCGTTGGGAATGTGCTCGACGGGATAGGCCACGCGCGTGTTGTGCGTGATCGAGACGTCGTCGTAGTTGGGCTTGCGATTCTCATCGAGTACCACGTTTTCACAGATGGCGCCAAAGCGGACGGCGTTAAAGATCTCGGGCTCATGAAATGCATCCAAGCCCTCGCACTTGGCATAGCAGCCGCCCTCGACGTTAAAGATGCCCATATCGGACCAGCCGTGCTCGTCATCGCCGATCAGCAGGCGTGTGGGGTTGGCAGAAAGCGTGGTCTTGCCCGTGCCGGACAGGCCAAAGAACACGGCAGTCTCGTGCGTGACGGGATCCATGCTGGCCGAGCAGTGCATGGGCAGCACGTCATCCTCGACGGGCAGCAGATAGTTCATGACGCTAAAGATCGACTTTTTAATCTCGCCGGAGTAGCCGGTGCCGGCGACCAGAATCACGCGTTCCTGGAAGTTGATGACCACGGCGGCGCTGGAGTTGAGGCCCTTGACTGGTAACCGGGCGCTGCGAGCACGCAGAAGTCGGGCTCGCCGGTGCGCGCGATTTCGCGGGCGAGCGGACGGGCGAGCATTTGCTTAATGAAGAGTGCCTGGCTGGCACGCTCGCAGGCAACAAGCAGGCGACGCGTGTGGTTGCGGTCAGCGCCCGCCATGCCGCGCGTGACGAACACGTCGCGCTCGTTGAGATAGTCGACGATGCCGGCCTTGATGGCCTCATAGCTCTCGACGGACAGTGGGCGGTTGACCGCACCCCAGGCGATCTTGTCGTGAACATCGGGGGTGTCAACGATAAAACGATCGTTGGGCGAACGACCAGTGCGCTCCCCCGTCTCGATCACGAGCGCGCCATTAGAAGCCATACGGCCCTCTTTGCGACGAATAGCGTGCTCGACAAGCTCTGCCGCCGGCAGGTCCACCAGCAGACGGGGTTGATTCTCGGCGGGATCTTCAACGAGCGTAATACCAAAGTTGGACAGAACTTCTGCAGGGGTAACACCAGGCATGGGGCCTCCTTTAAAAACGCGACACGTGGACGCGACGCGCACTTTACTCACGTAAAGCCCGTTGTACCCGATATGCAAAAACGTTTTTGCGGCAAGGGCGGCAAGCCCGCCCAACGGTCAAAAATCGCAGGCAAGCGGCCTAGTCATTGGGGACGTTTTTAAACGCCTAGTCATTGGGAACACTCTTGAACAGGCAACATTCAAGGAGCGCCCCCGGATGCCGGCACTTAGGGACGTTCCCAAAGTGCCGGCACATAAGGAACGTCCCTAAGTGCCGACTACAGCGGCAGGCCTTGGCCGAGCATGGCTATGGCGCTCATCAGGACCAGCATGCCGGCAGCGTAGGGCAGCACCGCGCCCAGGAGTTCGGCATCCTTACCGCGCACGTGCACGGCGGCAAGACCAATGGCGAGGGTCTGCGGCGAGATCATCTTACCAGCGGCGACGCCCAGGGCGTTCAATGCGACCATCCAGTAGTCGCTCACACCCAGCGCAGTGGCGGCCTGGCTCTGAATGGGACCAAACAGCATGCCCGAGGACGTGCCCGAGCCGGTCACGAACGCACCGACTGCGCCGATCCACGGAGCCAGAATCGGGTAGAGACCGCCGGCGACCGCAATGCAAAACGCACTGATCGACGAAATCATGCCGGCATAGCCCATCACCTTGGCGCAGCCCAGTACCGAAAGCATCGTGATCACCGTCGGCGTCATCTGCTTCACAGTCGCGGCCAGCACCTCGCCCATCATGCGCGGCGAAGCGCCCTGAATGGCACCGCCGACAAACGCCGCCAGGAAAATCCAGACGCCTGGCGTGTTGATCCACGAAAACGTAAGCATACCGGGATTCTCACCGCAATACACCTGCACATGGCTCGCAAACGGCGCGAGCGCAGCATGTACAGCGGGCACCAGATTAGACGTGCCCAGCAGCAACACAAAGATCAGGATGAAGCACGACCAGGCCGAAAGCGCCGACTTAACGGTGAGCTGTTCGCCGGCCTCGATATTCATATGGAAGCGTGCGTCCAGATGCCCCGACTTCTCGGCACGCATGGCAAGCGCAGCTGTCAGCGCGAGCGAAACGATGGATCCTACGACCACGGCCAGCTCGGGGCCCACAAACATGGCAACGACCAGAGCCGCGCCGACAAACGACACGCCGGAGAGCAACGCCACGCCGGCAACACCGTGCAGACGCTCGCCCACACTCGCGGCATTGCCCTGGTCATCGGCAACACGGCCCGCAACCAGCACAATAAATAGCGGCATCACCACAAAGAACGGTGCGAGCTGCACCAGCTGAACGGTCGCTAGGTGAAGGGAATCCAAACCCACCAGGTCGGCAACGGACACCGTGGGGATGCCGATGGAGCCGTAGGGCGTGGGCACGCCGTTGGCCAGCAGGCAGATGAGCACGGCAGGCACGGCCTCAAAGCCCAGGCCCGCGAGCATGCCGGCGGGAATGGCGACAGCGGTACCGAAGCCGGCCATGCCCTCCATAAAGCCACCGAAGCACCAAGCCACGAGCAGCGCCAGCAGACGGCGGTCGCTGCTGATGGAGGTGATCATGCTGCCGATCACGTCCATGGCGCCCGTACGAACGCACAGGTTATACGTGAACACCGCGGCGATGATCACTAGGACGATGGGCCACAGAGCCATCAAAAAACCTTCGAGCGAGGCGGTCGCGATCTGCGCTGCCGGCAGGTGCCACCATGCGAAGGCAAGCAAGCACGAAAGGACAAACGATCCGATAGCGGCCTTCCAAGCTGGCCATTTAAAGCACAGCAGCATCACGACCAGCCAAATAATCGGCACAAGAGCCAGTAAGAATGCGGCGACGTCCATAGGTAGAAGCTCCTTGGTACCGCGTGGGCGGCATCGGGGGTGTCACAAAACTTCAACAGGATACCGCACGTTTACCGACAAATTACAGCCGCCCGCCGAAATTATTGAACAATCCGTTCAAAAACACGAACGAACACCGTCGCGTCTATACTAAAGCGCAGCAATAGAAAGGACTCCGCTTTGAGCATCACGCCCCTCGATAGCATTCGCCGCGCCATCGCCCGCCGCAACGGCGTCTCCAACCCCGCTGCATCGAGAGACGGCGCCGCGAAGGCCCAGGGCGGCCGCATCGAGAACGGCCTCTTCCCTGCCTCGCACACTGCCGAGGAACTCGCACGCATCCAAGAGCTGAGTCAGCGCAACGCCGGCGGGCCCGATAGCAGCCAAGCCACACGTCGCCGGCGCGAACGCGATCGCAAGCCCGGCCCCGTCCGCCGCATGGTCAACGCTTGGTGGAACCGTCTGCTCGGCGCCGTCTACGGCGGCGGCTTCTCCATGCAGGAAGCGGAATACGAGGAGCACGCCACCAGTCGCGACTATCTTTGGAACACCCTGGGCACCGCCGTATGGGGCATGGCGTTTCCGCTGCTCACCATTGTGTCGACGCAGCTC
>CABUMZ010000163.1 GCA_902492825.1 uncultured Collinsella sp. | reverse complement strand
CAGGCCCCCGGTTTTGGCAATAGCCCCGCTGACGAGTGCCGTCTGATGCTCGTTCACGGCATGCTGCACCTGCTGGGCTATGACCATATTGTTGACGACGAGGCCGAGGTCATGGAGGCCCGCGAGGACGCCATCCTGCGCGATCTGGCGCTCGAGCGCGGCGAGGACCCCAAGCTAGTCCATGTCGGCCCCATCACCAACCACGCCCACGACTAGGAGCCGTCTATGATTCCCGGATCGAACAAGGACCATCCGTCCTTCTTAAAGTCGTTTTCCTACGCCATGGAGGGCTTCGTCACCGCCGTCAAGACCGAGCGCAATATCAAGGTCATGCTCGTAGCGGGCATGTGTACCGTCATTGCCGGCTGCATCGTGGGGCTCGATATTGCCGAGTGGGCCACGATTATCATCTGTTGTGGCCTGGTGATTCACGGTGAGCTGTGCAACACTGCTATGGAGGCTATCGTCGACCTGGCGACCCAGGAGCTGCATCCACTGGCCAAACGTGCGAAGGATATCGCCGCTGCCTCTGTATACGTTCTTTCCATTACCGCCGCGATCGTGGGCTTGCTTGTCTTTGCCCACGCGCTTGACTTTATTTAGAAAGGGATTCCCATGTCCGACAATATGCAGCCTACCGATGAAGTTTTGGATGACGAGGTCCTGGACGCGGTGGATACCGAGGAGCTCGAGGATGTCGAGGAGTTCGACCCGTTTGAGGGCATGAGCGACGAGGAGCTCGACGCCCTGTGCGACGAGGACGACAACCTCGCGGGCTTTGGCGACGTGGAACCCGGTTTCCGCAGCGGTTTTGTGGCCCTGGTCGGTCGTCCCAACGCCGGCAAGTCCACGCTGCTCAACGCCTGCTATGGCAAAAAGGTCGCCATCACCTCGCCGGTGGCACAGACGACCCGCCGTCGCATGCGCGCCGTCGTCAACCGTCCCGGCTACCAGCTGGTCTTTGTCGATACCCCGGGTATTCACAAGCCCAAGGACGGTCTGGGGTCCGAGCTCAACAAGAGCGCGCTGTTCGAGCTGAACGATGTCGACGTCGTCGCGTTTTTAATTGATGCCACCAAGCCCATTGGCAGGGGAGATGCCTGGGTTGCCGAGCGCGTCAAGAATGCCCGTTCCAAGAAGGTCTTGGTGCTCACAAAGGCCGATGAGGCCGACCCCGCACAGGTCATGGAGCAGCTTAAGGCCGCCCACGAGCTCATGGAATATGACGACGAGATCGTGACGTCGTCGGTCAAGAACTTCAACGTCGATGCCTTTATAGAGACCGTTGCGCACTTTTTGCCCGAGGGGCCGCGTTGGTTCCCCGAGGACATGGGTACCGACGCTTCCGATGAAACGCTCGTTGCCGAGTTTGTGCGCGAGAAGGTCTTGCGCCGCACCCGTGATGAGATTCCGCACTCCGTTGGCGTGATCTGCGATGCGCTCGAGCAGACCAAGAAGGTGCTGCGCGTTCACGCCACCATTTACGTCGAGCGCGAGGGCCAAAAGGGCATCATCATCGGCAAGGGCGGCGAGATGATCAAGCATATCGGTATCGACGCCCGACGCGATCTTGAACGCATTTTTGGCACGCAGGTCTTTTTGGAGCTGGACGTGAAGGTCAAGGCCGGCTGGCGTGACGACGAGGCCCAGATTCGCCGCTTTGGCTACAACGCCGAGGATTAAGGGCGCGCGGCGCGCATGGCAGGCTCCCGGACATATCGCACCAAGGTGCTCGTCCTCGACAAGACGAAGCTCAAAGAGACGGACCTGATCCTGACGATGCTTGACGAGCGGGGTCGTCAGGTTCGTGCCGTGGCAAAGGGTGCCCGTAAACCCGGTGGGCGCCTGGCTGCGCGCTGTGAGCTGTTCTGTACCGTCGACATGCTGCTCGCGCATGGGCGGTCGCTCGACGTGGTTTCCCAGGCCGAGCTTATGGAGGCGCCGCTCGGCGCTGCGCCCGATTACGAGACGACCTGCGCCGCAAGCGCGATCGCTGAGGTCGCGCGCGTGTGCTCGTTCGAGGACGCCGAGGACCCGTTTACCTTTGCTATAACGCAGCGAGCGCTTGCACTGGTGGGCAGCGGGCTTGACACGGCACATATGGACCTACTTGTGGCGGCATATGTCTTTAAGCTGCTGTCGCACGTTGGCTATCGACCAGATTTTTCGGCCTGCGTGCTGTGCGGAGACCCCATGCTGTCGTATTTTTCGCCCCAGGCGGGCGGGCTCATGTGCGGATCGTGCGCGTCGAGCGTTCCGGGTGCCGAGCTGGTATCGACTGGTGAGGTCGCATGGCTGCGCGCCCTCATGTCCATGACCTTCGATGCGCTCATGGCCGAGCGAATCGACCCGCATACGGCGGCATTCTTGCTCGGGCTTTCGCATGTTTGGGCTGCGACGCACACCGATCAGCGCCTCCGTGCGATGGAATTCATGTTGGGTCGGTGATGATGCGCAGGGGCGGGCTGCTTGTGGTAACATATCGGCCTGTTGGTACCTCGACCTTGGTTGCTCGCTCCACCGGCGGCTTCCCAGTCCGAGGCGAATTGAGTCGCCCGTGGGCGACGTTAAACGAAAGGTGAAACAATGACTGTTTCCAAAGAGCGCAAGGCGGAGCTGACTGCCCAGTTCGGTAACACCCCGGTCGACACCGGCAACCCCAAGGTTCAGGTCGCCATCCTGTCCGAGCGCATCAAGGAGCTGACCGAGCACATGAAGTCCCACCAGAAGGACTTCCACACCCGTCGTGGCCTGCTCATGCTCGTCGGCCGTCGTCGTCGTCTTCTCTCCTACATCAAGAAGAACGACATCGTCGAGTATCGTGAGCTCATCAAGGCTCTGGGCATCCGCGACAACATCCAGTAAGGATTTGTACATGTAAGGAGCGTCCTGCGCAGCGGGGCGCTCTTTTTGTGTAAGGGCGCGAACAATCACGCTCTGAAGCGTGGCGGGGGCGGGGGGCCCGCGTCACATGAGAAGCCCGCAGGCAAGGGGCCTGTGGGGTAAAGGAGAACAATGACACTCGTATCCAAGACCTTTGAGCTGTACGGCAAGACCTACACCTTCGAGTCGGGCGAGCTTGCCAAGCAGGCCACCGGCGCCTGCCTGGTCAAGCAGGGCGATACCACGATGCTCGACACCGTGGTCGTTTCCAAGGAGCGCAAGAACTACGACTTCTTCCCGCTGACCGTCGACTTCAACGAGAAGATGTACGCCGCCGGCCGCATCCCGGGTGGCTACCTCAAGCGTGAGGGCCGTCCCAGCGAGAAGGCCACGCTCACCGCGCGCATGATCGACCGTCCGATTCGCCCGAGCTTCCCGGACGGCTTCCGCAACGAGGTGCACATCGTCGCTACCTCGCTCGTCGCCGACCAGGTCAACCCCTTCGTCATGGGTGCATCCCTGGCCATGACGCTCGGCGGCGTGCCCTTCGAGGGCCCGCTTGCCTGCGTGCGCATCGGCCGTAACGTGGAGACCGGCGAGTTTATCGTCAACCCCACCTACGAGGAGCGCGAGAACTCCGATCTGGACCTGGAGCTGGGCGGCTCTGCCGACTTCATCTCGATGGTCGAGGCCGGCGCCGAGGAGATTTCCGAGGACGACATGCTCGCCGCTATGAAGTTTGGTCAGGAGGCCCTCGCTGCCTTCTGCCAGGCCCAAGACGAGTTCGTCGCCGAGTGGGAGCAGGTCAACGGCGCTATCGTCAAGAAGGAGTACCCGCTCGACCAGCCTGTCGAGGAGGTCCAGGAGCGCATCTTCGCCCACTACGACGAGATGGCCGCTGCCCTGCGCGACGCCGACAAGCTTTCCCGCATCGGTAAGGTCGAGGCTCTGAAGGAGTCCATCCG
>CABUMZ010000162.1 GCA_902492825.1 uncultured Collinsella sp. | reverse complement strand
GTCAACCATGTCTTTGAGTTCGCCGTCCACGATATCGTGGGCGTGCAGCTGCGCAATACCGCCACGGTGGGCGGCAGCATCTACGGTCGCTTTGGCTTCTCGGACGTTCTCTCCGCCTTCCTCGCGCTCGATTCCTATGTTGAGCTGACGGGCGCCGGTCGCGTGCCGCTCGCCGAGTTCGTGGACATGGGCTACGTGCGCGATGTTATCGAGCACGTCGTGGTCGTCAAGCATGATTACCGTGCGAGCTACGAGGCCGTGCGCAAGGCCGCGACCGACTTCCCCTCGCTGAACGTCACCGCCGCCTGGTGGGACAACAGCTGGCATGTCACCGTGGGCGCCCGCCCGCTGCGTGCGACCCTGCTGCAGGGCGAGGCGTGCGGCCTTACCGGCGAGCAGCCTTCCGAGGACGAGCTTCGCACCCTGGCCGCATCCGTGCGTGCCCTGAGCTACGGCACCAACCTGTGGGGCTCGGCCGGCTACCGCCGTCGCATCTCGGCCCCGCTGGCGATTCAGGCTGTGCGCCGCGCCGCCGGCATTGAGCTTTCGGCCGCGCTTGCCCACGAGCTCGAGGGCGTGCAGATTCCTAAGTTTGCCACGGACGAGTATTCCTGCCGCCGCGTGCCCGGCGTCGATTCTAGCGAGGTGCGCTAATGGCTGCCAAACTCATCGATCTTTCCTTTACACTCAACGGCCGCAAGGTCAAGGTTCAGATTGCCCCCGATACCATGCTCTTTGCGCTGCTGCGCGAGCAGGGCTGCGCGTCGGTGCGCTGCGCCTGCGAGACCACCAACTGCGGTCTGTGCACGGTGTGGCTCGACGGCGATCCGGTGCTGAGCTGCTCGGTTCCCGCCGCCCGTGTTGAGGGCCATACCATCACCACGCTCGAGGGCCTTAAGGCCGAATCCGAGGCACTGGCCCGCGCGATGGCTGCCGAAGGCGCCGAGCAGTGCGGTTTTTGCGCCCCCGGCCTCATCATGAACGTGCTGGCGCTTGCCCGCGCCGCCAAGGAGGACCCAAGCCTCGTCGCCACGCGCGAGGAACTCTCGCGCCAGCTTGCCGGCAACCTCTGCCGTTGCAGCGGCTACGAGAGCCAGCTGCGCGCCATCGTTCGCTTCCTCAACGAGTCCGGCGTGCAGGTGGGTTTCGAGATGCCCGAGCTGCCGGTCAATAACACCAGCTCCGATGGTGTCGCGTACAAGCAGATCACTCACAAGCAGCCCAAGAAGGATTCGAAGGCTCTGCTCGAGGGTCGTCCCGTCTACACGGGCGACATGGTGCCCGCCGGCGCCCTGATCGTCAAGCTCAAGCGCAGCCCCTATGCCCGCGCCAAGATCCGCTCCATCGATACGTCGCGCGCACTGAAGGTACCCGGCGTCGTGGGCGTCTACACCTACGAGGACGTGCCCAAGCGCCGCTTTACCATCGCCGGTCAGAGCTATCCGCAGCCGAGTCCCTACGACCGCCTGATTCTCGAGAACCTCGTCCGTTACCAAAACGAGGAGGTGGCGATCGTCGCCGCCGAGACCGAGGAGGCTGCCGACAAGGCGCTCAAGCTCATCAAGGTCGACTATGAGGTGCTCGAGCCGCTGCTCGACTTTACCCAGGCGCTCGATAACGACATCGTGGTCCACCCCGAGGGCGACGTGACCTTTATGTTCCCGCAGGGCGGCGACGTTGCTCGCAACCTGGTGTGCAGCGGCACGAGCGACTTTGGCGACCTTGACGAGGCCTTCGCCCAGAGCGATATCGTCTTTGAGCGCACCTACACCAGCCAGGCCACGCAGACCGCGCCCATGGAGACCTTCCGCGCCTTCGCGACGACCGACGCGTTCGGGCGAATCTCGGTGACCACCTCCACGCAGGTGCCCTTCCACGTGCGCCGCATGGTCGCGCAGTCGCTCGATATCCCGCAGTCGCAGGTGCAGGTCATTAAGCCGCGCATCGGCGGCGGCTTTGGCTCCAAGCAGACGGGCTGCTGCGAGATCTTCGTTGCGTTTGTGACGCAGCAGACCAGCCGTCCGAGCTACTGCTGCTACACCCGCGAGGAGACCATCACCGCGGGCAATTCGCGCCACCAGATGCAGATGACCGTCAAGCTGGGCGCCATGAACGACGGCACCATCACGGCCATCGATCTGCATACGCTGTCCAACGCCGGTGCTTATGGCGAGCACGCTACCACGACGATCGGCCTTTCGGGCCACAAGAGCCTGCCCATCTACAACCACGTGAAGGCGAGTCGCTTTAGCTGGGACGCCGTCTACACCAATACCAACCGCGGCGGCGCGTATCGCGGCTACGGTGCCACCCAGGGCCAGTTTGCCGTCGAGAGCGCCGTCAACGAGCTTGCCGACATGCTGCACATGGATCCCGCCGACCTGCGCCTTAAGAACATCGTGCGCGAGGGCGAGATCATGCCGCAGTACTACAACGAGAAGCTCAACGCCTGCGCGCTCGACCGCTGCCTGCTTCGCGCGATGGACATGATCGGCTGGCGCGACAAGCCGCTGGCCGTGGACCTGGGCGACCGCGTGCGTGCTCTGGGCTGCGCGCTCACCATGCAGGGCTCGGGTATCTCCAATGTGGATATCGCCGGCATCGACATGCGCCTTGAAGAGGACGGCTTCATTACCATCGGCACCGGCGCCACCGATAACGGCATGGGCGTCGACACGATCCTGGCGCAGATTGCCGCCGAGGAGCTGGGCGTGGAGAGCTCGCTGATCGTGGTGCGCGGCGTGGACACCGACGTGTCGCCGTTCGACGCCGGCTCGTACGCGAGCTCGGGTACGTACGTGACGGGCCTTGCCGCCAAGAACGCCGCGACCGAGCTGCGTGAGAAGATCTGCGCCAAGGCTGCCCAGATGTGGGACGTGGACGCTGCCGACGTGGTCTTCGATGGCCAGTACGTGCGCCTGTCCGACGAGCGTGCCGCGCGCGAGCAGAACCGCTACCTCACGCTGCGCGACTTTGCCAACCTGTGCGTCAAGAACATCGCGGGCGGTGACGCGCTCACCTCGCATGCCTCTGCCTGCCTGCCCGTTTCGCCTCCGCCGTTTATGGCCGGCATTGCCGAGGTCGAGGTCGATAAGGCCACCGGCAAGGTGACCGTGGTGGACTACGCGGCGGCTGTGGACTGCGGCACCGTGATCAACGAGGCACTCGCGCGCGTCCAGGCCGAGGGCGGCATTGCCCAGGGTATCGGCCACGCGCTCTACGAGATCGTCGAGCACGACGACCGCGGTCGCCTGCGCACCGGCAACTTTATGAGCTACAAGCTGCCCACGCGCCTGGATATCGGCAGCATTCGCGTGGCCTTTGAGCCGAGCTACGAGCCGACGGGTCCGTTTGGTGCCAAGTCGATCGGCGAGGTCGTCATCAACACGCCGCTCGCCGCCGTCGCCTCGGCCGTGGCGCACGCCACCGGCCACCAGGTTCGCTCGCTGCCGATCACGCCCGAGAAGGCCCTGCTGGGGGAGTAGCGGGTCAGCGAACAAGTCGTAATTGGCGGGGCGGGACAACTCGCTCCGCCTTTTGCACTCGTGGTGAGGTCGTGAGCCTGTAAAAGGTGCGCGTGCGCTTGCCGTTCGTATCTGCTATCATTCCTAGTCTGTGCGCTCATGCGGGCGTGGCGGAATTGGTAGACGCGCCAGATTTAGGTTCTGGTGGGATTCCCGTGAAGGTTCGAGTCCTTTCGCCCGCACCATCGCACCTGCGTCGGCCCTGGCCGTCGCGACACTTTGTTGCATATAGGTACCAGCACCTCAGATAAGCTGGGCAGTATGAGGAGGAACGTGTTGAACATCACCGCTTCTGACGTCAAGGACGCCAAGCTCACCGCTACGGTCACCATCCCGGCCGCCGACGTCGACGCCGC
>CABUMZ010000161.1 GCA_902492825.1 uncultured Collinsella sp. | reverse complement strand
GCAGTCAATGACCTCGGCAGCCTCGTAGGTGCCGGCGGCATCGTCGCGACCATCGTAGAGCACGCCGACGATCACACCGTCCTTGACGGCAACGCTACCGGGCGCCACACGCTGGCCATACACGTCGACGATCTGCGCATTGGTAAACAGCGTGTCGACGGGCACGCGGCCCTCGGCGGCCTCGATCACAGACCTCATGACCTCAACGGACATACATACTCCTTTAACCGTAGAAAAAAGCTGCGGAGCGGACAGACCTTCACCGCAGCAAGCCAATAGCCATTGTATGCCCAAAAGAAAGTCCCGCTAACACCCCTTCCGCTTAACGGCACCGCCAAATGATCCCTCCGTCCCCAAGGGATCGTCGTAACCAAAAAGGCCGCAGTCGGGATTCCCGGCTGCGGCCTTATTGCACTTGTGAGGTCAACTCGCTCGTTAGACCAACTTAAAGCCCTTGCGCTTGCCCACGGAGAGGGTATCGCCCAGTTTGAGGGCGCTCGGATCGATGTTGTAGCTCTTGGGAGCCACAGCCTTGCCGTTGATCTTGACGCCGCCGCCGTCGATGTCGCGGCGGGCCTGACCGGCGCTGGCCGAAAGGCCCAGGTCCTTGAGCAGGCCGGCGAGGTAAATCTGGCCCTCGTCGTTGACGGTCAGCTCAACGTGCTTCTCGGGGAAGTCGGCAAGCTGGCCCTCCTTGAACACACGGTCGAACTCGGCCTGGGCCTCGTCGCCGGCGCCGGCGCCGTGGTAGGTATCGCACAGGTCGCGGCCCAGAGCGCGCTTGAGCTCATAGGGATCGGCGGAACCGTCGGCCAGGGCGGCGTCAATCTTGTCGACCTCGGCCGGGGTGAGCGAACTGGCCAGACGATAGTACTTGCCGATCATCTCGTCGGGGATAGACATGGTCTTGCCGAACATATCCTTGGGAGCATCGGTCAGGCCGATGTAGTTGCCGTAGGACTTGGACATCTTGCGCACGCCATCGGTGCCCTCGAGCAGCGGCATGGTAAGCGCGATCTGCGGCTCCATGCCCATCTTCTCCATGAGCTCGCGACCAGCGAGCAGGTTGAAGAGCTGGTCGGTGCCGCCCATCTCCACGTCGGCCTTGATCTGAACGGAGTCGAAGGCCTGCATCACGGGGTAGAGGAACTCGTGCAGGGCGATCGGCGTCTGAGACTGGTAGCGCTTAGTAAAGTCGTCGCGCTCAAGGATGCGGGCGACGGTGAACTTGGAGCACACCTGCAAAAGACCGGCCAGGTCCATCGAAAGGATCCAGTCGCCGTTGTGCACGATGGTGGTCTTCTCGGGGTCCAGGATCTTCATGGCCTGGCTCACGTAGGTCTCGGCGTTGGCCTCGATCTGCTCCTGCGAAAGCTGCGGACGGGTGGAATTCTTGCCCGAGGGGTCGCCGATCAGTGCGGTACCGTTGCCGATGATGAGGGTGACGTTGTGGCCCAGGTCCTGGAACTGGCGCATCTTGCGCAGGGGCACGGCGTGGCCCAGGTGCAGGTCGGGGCTGGTGGGGTCGACGCCGAGCTTGATGTTGAGGGGCTCGCCCTTCTCAAGCTTCTTGCGAAGGTCGGCCTCGGGGACGATCTTCGCGGCGCCCGAGGTGATGATACGCATTTGCTCGTCAACAGACAGCATTGGGTATCCTCCTTTTGCCATAGCACCCTCACCGGATACGGCGGTGCTGGAAGTTCATAAACTCTCTTATGATAACCAAAACGGCGCGGCCGAACACCTACGACAGGAAAATCCTCGTCCTGCCGCACGCATCAACGGCGACCGGCAGGCGCATGCCGTCGCGCTCGACCAAATATCGTGTTTGCTGACGGCGCGAGCAGTCACGGCAACGAACCTGCCCCGTTGCATCCGTGGCGCAGGCGCCCTCGGCAGTCAGTAAGCAGTGCTCGCACACCATGAGCTCGGGACGGTCGGCATCGACAGGCCCCAAGACACCGGGACAAGCGGCAAGCTCGGCAACACGCTCGGCATCATTGCCGAGCAACTCGGCCGACAAGTACACCCGCCCCGCCCCGAGTCCGCGCAGCCAGGTAAGCGTGACCCGATTCGCGCAGAACACCGGCGCCGCCACGTCAAACGCCATGCCCAGCTCGCGAGCGATCACCACCTGTCCCAGGTTGCGGCAGACGACGCGCCCGGCACGCTGCATAAGTGAGCGGGTCCGATCAACGTCACCCGTGCGGCACACCTCGTCCAGCACCACAACGGCGTCGGATAAATCGCGTTCTCCGCGCGGATCGGCATCCATCAGCTGCCAAGCAAAAACCATGTGAGCGGGAACCGCGCGCTCCGCCAACTCCGTCGACGCACCGCCATCCACCGCAACGTCCTCAAAGGGCAGCACCTCAACGGCGCGCGCAACGGGTGCAATCGCATCCGCCTCGGCCCGCATGCGCTCCAACACCGCCGCTGTCTGATCCAACACGCCGGCGCTGCGAATCAGGTATACCTCGCAGCCCGCGTCCACCTTACGCTTGCAATGCACGACGACGCGCTTCCCCGCTGCGGCATCCACCGGGCAGGGCACCTGCGGCCAGCGCTTGGGCACATCGGGACGCGCGTCGACACCCGGATAGAACCGAATCTCGAGCGTGTCACCCGCCGCCACGGCGGCATCGAGCTCAACGGTCACCTCTTCGTGGCCCACAGCGACCAAGCGCCCCACGCGCACGCCCTGGTTAATTGCACGCTCAAAGCTCATCAGCTCGGCACCCGAACGCCCTCGCAGGTACGCATCGGTAAACCCACGGTTAAACGACCTTCCCAGCTCGCGCTCAAGCTCTTCCACGGCACCGGGGTCCCACGCGCCGTCGCGCAGCATATCGAGCGCCCGGCGCCAAACCCGCACCACGTTGAATACGTAATCGGGGTTCTTCATGCGCCCCTCGATCTTGAGCGACGCCACGCCGGCATCTACAAGCTCGGGCAGATTCGCAATACCCAGATAGTCATGCGGACACAGCAGGCGGTCTCCCTCGACGGCGACAACGCTCTGTCCCGCCTCGTCCACTAGGTCGTACGCCAGACGGCACGGCTGTGTGCAGTCGCCGCGCATCGCCGATCGTCCACGCCGCAGGGCCGAGAACTCGCACGCCCCCGAATAGCCGATGCAAATCGCACCGTGGCAGAATACCTCGATGGGCACGCCCGTGGCACAGAGCGCCGCAATCTCGTCGACCGTCAGCTCGCGCGCCGTCGTCACGCGCTCGACCCCCAACTCATCGGCGGCAAGCCGCACGGCGCCTTCGCTATGAACGCCCGCCTGCGTGGACAGGTGAATCTCGACCCCGGGAATCGCCGCGCTCAGCGCGCAGGCCAACCCGGCATCGGCCACAATCAGAGCATCGGCGCCCAGCTCCAGTGCATGAGCTCCCAACGCCACCGCGTCGGACAACTCATCGTCAAACACGAACACGTTGAGCGTCACGTACACACGCACGCCATGGGCATGCGCCACGGCGCAGCCGCGCGCAAACTCGTCATCCGTAAAGCCGTGGGCGCTCACACGGGCGTTAAAGCCGCCCAACCCCGCATAGATGGCATCGGTACCCGCGGCGATAGCCGCAAGCATCTGGTCGAGTCCGCCCGCCGGCGCCAGCAGCTCGGGCAGCGCCGCACTGACGACATCCAATCCAGTCTCGCATTGTCCGCTCGGCCCCATCGCCCGAATCGCCATCGACAAACTCCTTACCAAGGTATGCATTCACTCTGAAAAATGCCGTCTTCCAGCATACACGAGGCCTCGCGCGCCCCGTTTGGTTTATCGTGTAATAACTTATGTCCATCCTGCCCCGACGGCACATCCACCGTCCGGCACGACATACCTGGAGGTCAATATATGGGTCCTCGCCAACGACAGGGACG
>CABUMZ010000160.1 GCA_902492825.1 uncultured Collinsella sp. | reverse complement strand
CCTTCGCATCGAGCCGGGCTCCACGGTGGGCGTGCTCGGCGGCACGGGCTCGGGCAAGAGCTCGCTCGTGCAGCTCATCGCGCGCCTATACGATGCGACCGAGGGCGCCGTGCTCGTGGGTGGGCGTGACGTGCGCGACTACGACCTGGTCGCCCTGCGCGATGCCGTGGGCATTGTGTTGCAAAAGAACGTGCTGTTTACGGGCACCGTGCGCGAGAACCTGCAGTGGGGCGCGCCCGATGCCACCGACGAGGAGCTGCTGCGTGCCTGCCGCGCGGCGTGCGTGGACGAGTTCCTGGAGCGCATCGGCGGGCTCGACGGCGAGTTGGGCCAGGGCGGCGCCGGCGTTTCGGGTGGCCAGAAGCAGCGCCTGTGCATCGCGCGCACGCTGCTCAAGCACCCGCGCGTGCTCATTTTTGATGACTCCACCAGTGCGGTCGATATGGCGACCGATGCCAAGATCCGCGAGCACATCGCGCAGATTCCCGATACGACCGTGATCATCATCGCCCAACGCATCGCAAGCGTGATGGATGCCGATCGCATTGTGGTGCTGGACGACGGGCGTGTCCACGGCGTGGGCACGCACGAGGAACTGCTGGCGGGTGACAATATCTACCAGGAGATTTACGCCTCGCAGATGGAGTTCGCGGGGGATGCGAGCGCAGATGCCCCGGCCCGAGAAGGAGGTGAGCGCCATGCCTAAGACATCCGCTCAGGCCCGCCCGGCCAATCTGGGGCAGACGCTCCGCCGCTTGCTCAGCTACATGGGCCACGCCAAGTTCTCGCTGCTCGCGGTGGGCGTGCTCGCCTCTATCGCCGCCATCGCGAGCCTTGCCGGCACCTATATGGTGCGCCCCATCGTCAACGGCCTGGCCACGGGCGGGGAGGAGCTGCTCACCAAGCAGGTTCTCTTTACTGCTGCCATCTACGCTGCGGGCGTGCTCTCGGCCTTGGGCTACTCGCAGATTATGGTGCGCGCAGCTCAGCGCGTGGTGTCCGACATTCGCCGCGACCTGTTCGCGCATATCCAGACGCTGCCGCTCAGCTATTTCGACGGCACGCGTTCGGGCGACATCATGAGCTTCTTCACCAACGACGTCGACACGATCTCCGAGGCGCTCAACAACAGCTTTGCCAACGTGATTCAGGCGACCATCCAGGTGATCGGCACCACGGCCATGCTCATCATCCTTAACTGGCAACTCACGATTATCACGCTCGTGTGCGATGCGGCCATCGTGCTGTATGCGCGCTACTCGGGTATCCGCTCCAAGCGCTTCTTTGCCGCCCAGCAGGCGTCGCTCGGCGACCTGGACGGATACGTCGAGGAAATGGTCTCGGGCCAAAAGGTCATCAAGGTTTTTAATCACGAGCAGGTCAACGTTGCCGGTTTTGACGCGCGCAACCAGGAGCTGCGCCGCACCGGTGGCGCCGCGCAGGCCTACGCCAACTCGATGGTGCCCATGACCGTGGTGATTGGGTATGCCAACTACGCCATCGTTGCGGTGGCGGGCGGCATGCTCTGCATCAACGGTCTGGCCGACGTGGGCGCGCTCGCGAGCTACCTGGTCTTTGTGCGCCAGGCGGCCATGCCCATCAACCAGTTTACGCAGCTGGGCAACTTCTTGCTCAACGCGCTGGCCGGTGCCGAGCGCCTGTTTGCCGCCATGGATCTTGAGCCCGAGGTGGACGAGGGCTGCGTGGAGCTGGTGCAGACAGGCGAGTCTGCATGGGCGTGGAAGATTCCCGAGGGCCAGGGCGTGGGCGCGTACGGGCATCTGCATGATGTGGCTGCCGTTAATGAGTCGGGCCGTGCGGTGGCTGCCGACGGTACCGAGCTCACGTGCGGCTTGGTCCCGCTTGCCGGCGACGTGCGCTTCCATGCCGTGAACTTTTCCTACGTGCCGGGCACCCGTGTGCTCACGGACCTCAACCTGTTTGCCAAGCCGGGGCAAAAGATCGCGTTTGTGGGCTCGACGGGCGCCGGAAAGACGACCATCACCAACCTCATCAACCGCTTCTACGAGGTCGATGACGGCGAGATCACGTACGACGGCATCGACGTCAAGCACATTGCCAAGGCCAGCCTGCGCGGGTCGCTTGGCATTGTGCTGCAGGATACGCACCTGTTTAGCGGCACCATTGCGCAGAACATTCGCTTTGGCAAGCTCGACGCGACCGACGAGGAGGTGCGCGCCGCTGCCGAGGCCGCCTGCGCGGATTCGTTTATCCGCCGCTTGCCTAGAGGGTACGACACACCGGTCACGGCCGACGGCGCCAACCTGTCGCAGGGCCAGCGCCAGCTGCTCGCCATCGCGCGCGTGGCCGTTGCCGACCCGCCGGTGCTGATCCTGGACGAGGCCACTTCGAGCATCGACACGCGTACCGAAAAGCTCATCGAGCGCGGTATGGACCGCATCATGCGCGGACGCACCACGTTTATGATCGCGCACCGCCTGTCTACCGTCCGCGACGCCGACGCCATCATGGTCCTCGAACACGGCCGCATCATCGAGCGCGGCACGCACGAAGAGCTGCTCGCCCAGCACGGCGAGTACTGGCAGCTGGCGCATGGCTTAAAAGAGTTGGACTAACCCGTTCGAGCACGATGCTTTGACCCTTCCGTGCTCCTCACCTCGCCTCAAACCATCACAACATTCGACGTTTTTTGCCAAAAACGGGAAAAGTATCGAATGTTGCGATGGTTTTTCTACCACTCGATCGGGCGGAATCGCTTTCTTGCGCACGAAGGTGTGCGGACCCGTGGGCAGGGGAATAAGGTTGGTTATCCGACTCCATTGGAGGGCTCATGGACCTGCCGATCGTCCTGTCCCATAAGACTGCCTGGCTGTACCACAACGTGGCGCGCCCGTTCGAGCCGCTCTCGCGAGCAAGCAGCCTATACGATGAGGACTCGCTTGCTGGCGAGGCGGAGCCGACCGCGAGCCTGCCCAAATTGGGGCTCGATGCCAAGGGGCTGAGGGCTTCAACGGCAGTTGGGATCGTTACCGACTATCTGGTTTCGCTTGGTATTCCACGAGAAGAGCTCGATCATATCGATACGCTCGTCAACTTCGATTTTGAGCGCTCGACGCCGGCTGGATTTAGGTGCCACGTGTTTGGGGCGCCGGTACCTCCAGGCCATCTTATCGAGGTGGCAGAGGGCCTTCTGGTGGTTGATGAGGCCATGTGCTTTGTTCAAGCGGGTTCGTGGATGAGCGAGCCCGAGCAGCTGGAATATGGCTACGAAATCTGCGCCCGATACCATTTGAATCATCTGTCGACAGACGATTATGTCGAGATGAGGCAGAGATATACCGTTGCCGACATGATTGCCTATTGCAATGAGAACCGATCTCGTCAGGGGGCTATACGCGCGGCCGCCGTGCTCAGGCGCGTGTACGATGGCGCGCGGTCGCCCATGGAGACGGCCACCGCAATCATGGTCGTAGCAAAACGTTCTCAGGGCGGGCTAGGATACGTCAAGGTTGAGCTCAACCATCGGGTCGATGTTCCCAACGAGTTCAAGTATCTCGCAAAGGCCGGGTATTTCGAGATCGACGTATATGCGCCTGCGAGCGGTACGGGAATTGAATACAACGGCTCGGACCATCTTGATAAACAGCGCAGCGCATCTGATGCGGAGCGTATGACCGTGCTGAGCGCGCTGGGCTTTAGGATGATCGTCCTCACCGGGACTCAGTTTGCCCACCAGCTGCAATTGCACCGGGCTATGAACGCCATCGCACTCGCGATGGGCCTTAAGTGCGACCGAAGCGAAGCGTTCCAAAAGCGGCAGAACGACCTGCGAGAATTCGTGATTCGACACTGGGACGGCGGCCTTTAGGGACGTTTTGGTCCTTCTACGGGGCGCTGCGGGCAGGCAGGCCATCACAACA
>CABUMZ010000159.1 GCA_902492825.1 uncultured Collinsella sp. | reverse complement strand
TCATCGTCGGACTCCTCCGGCTTAGCGAACTTGACCATCTCGACCTTGTCGAACTCGTGCTGACGGATGATGCCGCGGGTGTCGCGACCGGCGGAACCGGCCTCCTCGCGGAAGCAGGGGGTGAAGGCGGTGTAGCGACGCGGCAGAGTGTCGGCATCGAGGACCTCGCCGGCGTGCAGGTTGGTGAGCACGACCTCGGCGGTGGGGATCAGGAAGTTGTCACCCGAGACGTGATAGGCGTCGTCCTCGAACTTGGGCAGCTGACCCGTGCCAAACATGGTCTGACGCTTGACGACGATGGGCGGCCACCACTCCTTAAAACCACGGCTGGTGTGCGTATCGAGGAAGAAGTTGATGAGGGCGCGCTCCAGGCGGGCGCCGGCGCCACCGAGAACGGTAAAGCGGCTGCCGGAGAGCTTGTTGCCACGCTCGAAGTCGAGGATGTCCAGATCGGTGCCCAGATCCCAGTGCGGCTTAAAGTCGAAGTCGAACTCGCGCGGGGTGTCCCAGCGGCGACGCTCGATGTTCTCGTCCTCGTCCTTACCGTATGGCGTGGCCTCGCAAGGAATGTTGGGCAGGTGAGCCATGAAATCGTACTGCTCCTGCTCGAGGGCAGTACGACGCTCGGCCAGACCGTCAATCTTCTCGTTGACGGCGCGCACGGCCTCCTTGGCAGCCTCGGCCTCGTCCTTCTTGCCCTCCTTCATCAGGGCGCCGATCTTCTTGGACTCGGCATTACGCGTAGCCTGGAGCTCCTCGACCTCGGTGATGACGGCACGGCGCTCGTCGTCGAGCTCAAAGAACTTCTCGCGATCCCAAGACGTCTGGCGGTTAGCCATGGCGACATCGATGGCATCGGGATTCTCGCGAACAAACTTGATATCAAGCATTAGATCCTCCGGCGATATACATTCCATTTAGGTTGCAACCTTGTACATGTATGGGCAAGTATATACTTATGAGCGTTTACGACCCAACTCAACTACGCAAGAAGGCACCCAATGGACGCAGTTTTTTCCTTTTTGTTTGGCACCCGCACCGGTTTTGCCATCCTTTTCGCCGGCGGCATCCTGTTATTTGCGATTCTTGCCTTTGTAATGGAGAAGCGTACCCATAAGATGTACGTCGACCGCGGACCCAAGTCCGAGGATGAGGAAGACAGCTTCTGGGACTAACCTGCCAAAAAGGGACAGGTTTATTTTGGTCTGTTTTATCTGGGCAAACGCAAGCGCCCCGCAACTGGAATTGAGCCAGTTGCGGGGCGCTTTTCGCTAAAAGGACAAAACCGCAGAAAATACCTGCCAAAAATAAACCCGTCCTTTTTTTGGTCGGTTTTACTGGAGAGTTGCGTCGATTGCCTTGACCAGGGCGCTGCGCATGCCAGCGTCCTCGAGCGCAACGACGCCCTTGATGGTGGCACCACCGGGCGAGCATACGGCATCCTTCATCGCCGCAGGATGCTGGCCAGTTGCAAGCTGCAGCTTTGCCGTACCTAGCACCATCTGGCTCACAATGCGATAGGCATCGGCACGCGGGATACCGTGCTTGACCGCCGCATCGCCCAGGGCCTCGATTGCCATGGCGACAAATGCCGGAGCGCAACCACCCACCGTGCCGCCCACAAACAGCAGGCTCGTATCGAGCTCGACCACCGCACCGAGTTTGCCAAGCAGATCAAGCACCACGGCGCTCTGCTCATCACTAAGCGTGGAAGCCTTCTCGCAAGCGATGACGCCCTCGCCCACCGAAACCGGTGTGTTGGGCACCGTCGAGATATGCGCGACGCCCGGCAGGACCTGCTCCCACTTGGCACTGTCCCAGGTCCAGGCAACCGACAGAACGACCTTTTTGGCAAGAGCATCCTTGAGCGGGGCGAATACCTTCTCGATCATGTGCGGTTTGACCGCAGCGACCACGATATCGGATGCGGCGACAACCTCGGCGGCATCGTGGCAGGCGACCATGCCGCGCGCCTCGCAGCGCTCAACCAGTGCGTCGTAGCGACCCGCGCAGGCGCACATGTCGCTCGCAGCTACACCGGCAGCGATCCAGCCATCGGCCATAGCGCTCGCCATATTGCCAAAACCGACAAATCCAATCTTCATATCTCATAGTCCTCTCAGACACGCTCTTCAAAACGAAAGCTATTGTCCCACGCCATTGTTTCGTATTGCCGACCTATTTGTGATACGGCTCGCCACGGCTGATCTTGCAGGCGCGGTAGATTTGCTCCAGCAGCACCACGCGCGCCAAGTTATGCGGCAAGGTAATGCGTCCAAAGCTGAGCATCTCGTCGGCGCGGGCGCGCACCTCATCGCTCACGCCGTCCGAACCGCCAATCACAAAGGCGATGTCGCTGCTGCCTCGCAGCATAAGATCGTCGAGCCTCGCCGAGAGCTCCTCACTCGAACGCTCCTTGCCCTCGATAGCCAGCAGGATCACATGCGCTCGAGACGGCAATGCAGCAAGAATTGCCGCCCCCTCCTTGTCGCGCGCGGCATCCACGCCGCCCGCCTTAGCCGGGTCGATATCGGCCACCTCGCGGATATCCACCTTGGCATAGGCGCCTAGGCGCTTGGTGTACTCAGCGCACGCGTCCTTCCAAAAGCGCTCCTTGAGCTTACCGACGCAAACGACGGTGTATTTCACGCGCGTCTACTCCTTCGAATCGTTTTGAACTTTGCCGGCGGTCAGCATCTGCTCGAACATAGAGGCCGACTGCGAGAAGTCGCTCGGCAGCACGACCGTCGAGGTTTTACCCGTGCGAGCAAACTCCGTCATCATCTCGGACCACTGCGTAAACATGAACAGTTGGTTGGCCTCGTCATTGCCGACACCCGTCTCCTGGATGATCTCGAGCGAATCTTTGATACCCAGTGCGATGGCCTTGCGCTGGTTGGCGATGCCCTCGCCCGCCTTTTCCATAGCCTCGGCCTCGGCGGTCGCCTCGGTGACGCGCTTGATGCGGTCGGCCTCGGCGAGCTCCTGTGCCGCAGCGCGCTTGCGCTGGGCGGCGTTGATGTCGTTCATGGAGTTCTCGACCTCGGTCGGCAGTGCGATTTTGGTGATGAGCGTCGACACGAGGGTGAAGCCGTAGGCGGCCATCTGCTCGGAAACGGTAGCGTTGACATCCTTGGCGATGTCATCCTTCTTGGCAAAGACCTCGTCGAGTGCGTAGACGGGAATCGAAGAGCGCAGGGCGTCGGTGATGAAGTCACGCATCTGGTCGACGGGCTCCTGCAGCATGTAGTAGCTCTTGTAGATACCCGAATCTGCCGGGCCGGCGCCCATGTCATAGCTCACGTGGTACTGAGCAGAGACCTCAAGGCCGATGGTCACGTTGTCCTGGGTCTTAACGTCGATGCCAAAACCGTTTTTCATGGTGCGCAGACTCACCGTGGCGGCTTTGCGGTCAATCACGGGCACCTTCATGTGGAAGCCCGCGTTGACGATGCGGTTAAACTTGCCCAGACGCTCGATGATCACGGCATGCTGCTGTTCAACGACATAGCAGGCGTTGGGAAGCAGTAACAACAAAATGATGATGGGAATCAAAAGGCTGGTAAGGGCGGCGATGATACCGGACAACAGCATGGTCTCTCCTCTGATAGGCACACGTTGGCACTAGGATACCCGTACAAGGAGATCGTACATAACAAAAAAGCTCCCATTGCTGGGAGCTCTTTCATTCAATGGTGCGGGCGAAAGGACGTCCGCGTATCCGTTTCGCGGATCCGCACCGGCTTCGGCCGCCTGCCGGCGTCCTCGCCAGCTCGCTAAAAACGCTCCGCGTTTTCTTTACGCTCGCTCCTTCACAGGTTCAAGTCCCTGTGATGGGCCCATAACAAAAAAGCTCCCATTGCTGGGAGCTCTTTCAATCAATGGTGCGGGCGAAAGGACTTGAACCTTCATGGG
>CABUMZ010000158.1 GCA_902492825.1 uncultured Collinsella sp. | reverse complement strand
GAGGAGGACGAGGGCGCCAAGAAGGCCGGCTTCAATATTGACGCCGATGCGCTCGCGACCGCCGCGACCAAGCGCCGCGACGACGCCGTGGCAGCCAAGCAGGCCGAGGAGGAGGCAAGGCGCCAGGCGGAGGAAGAGGCCCGGAAGGCCGAGGAGGCGAGGCGGGCAAGGACGTTTGAGACCGACTACTTTACGATGGTCCTCCCCGACTGGTTCCCCATGGATTGGTTGGAATTCAAAACGACGTCCGACACCCTTACCGCCAATGACGTTACAGCGCAAGATGTTGCCTCGAAAGCGAACTTTACGGTATACGCAACCGATGGATCGCCGCACGGCGCAGAGACCGCCTTCTCTAAGACGATTGGAAAGACGTCATCGGGCAAGACTGTAGTGCTGTCCGGCGGACCTTACTGGGGATATGTCCAGGATGGATACCGCCCGCTTGGGATCAATTATGATTTCACGGGAGAAACGTACTGCGATCTCCTCGCATCCTGCATTACGCTGAAATAGCCGACCGCCGCCACCCAAAATGGTCCGCTTTCCTCCGTCCCCGGTGGATCACGGGTCACAGTTTCCCAAACGGCGCCCTTCAGGAAAGCGCATCCCACCATCCGGGCGAATTCCGGGATACCGTTTCCCGATGGGGCCTCTCGGGGAAACTGCGTCCCAGAATTCTGGCTCGAAACGGGATATGGTTTCCCAAACAAGCCTCTTGCGGAAAATACATCCCGGAATCCTCGCTCGAAACGGAACGCGCTTTCCCAGTCGAGGCCCTATGGGAAACTGCGTCCCGCCTTCGAGGGCAAAACAGGGACGCAGTTTCCGGGCGGGGCATCAAAAACAAAGTTGCGGTGGAATAGTTCCTGCTTGGGCCGGTTGAGGCCTTAAATAGGAGCTATTTCACCGCAAGTTATTGAGGGGATGTCCGTCCTCTTACAGATGGCGCTCCAGGAAGCGGAAGGCCAGACGGATCCAAGGACGGACTGCCACCTGCTTGTCCTCGTTGTCGACCGCGGTATTGGCGTTGCCGAGCGAAAGGCCGTGGCCACCCTGGTCAAAGACGTGCATCTCGCATGCAACACCCTCCTCGGCCATGCGCTGCGCAAACGGGTAGACCTGCGCGATCGGCGCCGTCTTGTCGTCCGAAACGCCCCACACAAAGGTCGGGGGCATCTGGCGCGTAACGTGCGTGGTAGGGCAAATGTCGGCCAGGTGCTCATCGGTCGCCTCGCCGCCCGTCACCATCGACAGATAGTCGTTGAGCAAATCGCGCCCCGTCTTGCCACCCGTCTTGGGCACGCGCAGGTCGATGCGCGGGTCGCGCGTCTGCATATCGCGCACATAGGCAAGGTCGAGCAACGGATAGCCCAGCACCACGGCGTCGGGACGAATATCCTCCGGACGAGCCCCGGCAAGGCCCGCGAAGGGTCCGGTCTTCCACTGCGTTGCCAACGAGGCACAGATCATGCCGCCCGCCGAGAAGCCCACGATGCACACGCGCTTGGGATCGACATGCCACTCGTCGGCGTTGGCACGCACGGTAGCGACCATCTTGGCGAGGTCCGCCTGCGGGTGCGGAAAGCTCACGTCGCCCGTGCCACTCGTCACATAGTTGAGCACAAAGGCCTGGTAGCCGCGGTCCAAAAATGCAAACGCCACCGGGTCCTGCTCGTGCGGAGCGATATGCGTAAACCCGCCTCCGCCGCAGATGATCACCGCGGGGCGGCGGCCATTGGGCTTGTCGGGCAGCGGCTCGGCACCCAGATACGTAAACGTCGCCGGATAATCCTCGGTCGGCTCCTCGCCCCACAGCGCATGGTTCTCGACAATCATATGTGCTCCCTTCGCGCAGATTATGCGCACTCGTTTTTCGCACCTTAGCGTACCCCACTTGAGCCCGTGGCGCAGAAACACCCCCGCAATAAGTTGGCCTTCAACTGATATATCACAAAATCGCTGTTCAGAGGTATCGTTGGGCAGCGTAAAATAGGGGCGCTGACCGTGCTGGGAAACACGTACGAAACGTTTCCGGCAAACCACACGCGTGCAACATGCGCGCCTGATACGTTGGAGGCATCTATGGGTCTGCTCGATTCGCTCAAGTCCACGTTCACTTCGTCGGGCGAGGCGTCCGTTCCGCCCGCAGCAAGCTTCGCCACCCGCGAAGGCGTCATCTACGCTCCCGTCAACGGCGTGCTCGTCAATCTGAGTGAAGTTCCCGACGAGACCATCGCCTCGGGCATGCTCGGTCAGGGCTACGGCATCGAACCAATTACCGGCACCATCTACGCCCCCGCCAACGGCCGTATCGGCGCCACCACCGTCACCAACCACTCCATCGGCATGATTACCGAGGACGGTCTTCGCGTGTTCATCCATGTTGGCCTGGGCACCGTGGAAATGAACGGCAAGGGTTTTGCCCGCTTTGTCGAGATGGGCGATGTGGTCAAGGCCGGCCAGCCGCTCATCAGCTTCGACCGCGAGGCCATTAAGGCCGCTGGTCACGAAGACATCGTGACCGTCATCGTCTCCGAGCTCGATCGTCTTAAGAGCATCGACCATGTCGGCGAGTCCGGCACGCTTATCGGTGGCAACCCGCTCGTCAAGCTCGGCGACCCGCTGCTGGTGGCCAAGACCAAGTAGCAGACCGCCGTCGCATAAAGACTCAACCACCTGTGCATCTTTGCCGCATCTGTGTTGTTGTTTTTGCCTATGTAGAGGTTCTGAAACATTTCTACATAGGCAGCTGAGCATCAACGCAGGTGCGGCTTTTGCGTAGCGAGGCATCGCCCCGCGGCATGTTGTTCAACCGCACGAACCCCCTTCCTTTGTCCGCGCAGAGCGCTAGACTGCTAGGTCGACATTGGAGGAAGATCGATGCAAAACACACCCACGGGCGCCGCACATGCCGCGCCTCAACGCAACCAACGCATCGTCGCGCTCGACGGGCTCCGCGCCCTCGCCATCGCCGGCGTCGTCCTATATCACCTTCGCCCCAGCCGCCTGACCGGCGGTTTTTTGGGCGTTACACTCTTCTTTACGCTGAGTGGCTATCTCGCCACCAAAAGCATTATGCGGGCCACGGCACGCGACGGATTCTCGTACCCGCGCTATATCTGCCGCCGCATTGCGCGCATGATGCCGCCGATCGTCGTGACCATCGCGCTTACCGCCGTCGCCACCTACATCGCGGCCCCGAGCCTACTCCCTAAGGTGCAGCAGGACGCCCTGCCATCGGCACTCTTTTTGAGCAACTGGTTCTACATCTTCCGCAACGTCTCGTATTTCGCCGCCGCGGGGCTCCCCTCGCCGCTCACGCACCTGTGGTTCTGCGCTGTCATCATGCAGTTCTATCTGGTATGGCCGGTCATCCTTATGGCGCTGTGCAGCAAAACCAGGTCGCGCAACACCGCTATCGGCATCACGACCGCATTCGCGCTTGCATCGACGGCAGCCATGGTCCTCATGTTTGATCCCACCGCCGACACATCGCGCGTCTACTACGGAACCGACGCCCGCGCCTCCGAGCTTCTATGCGGAGCCTTAGCCGCCATCGCAGCGCCGCGCCTGCGCGAGATGCTGAGCGGTGACATCCATACCCCCGGAGCCAACAAGGGCATCTCAAAGGTCAACGCGATTTCTCTCGCGTGGCTCGTTGCCGTTATAGCCGGCGCACTCATGCTGACCGGAGAGAGCGCTTGGCTCTACCGCGGCGGCTTTTTGCTGTTTGCCCTCGCCACTGGACTCCTCATCATCTGCGTGCAGAATACGGAGTGCATCGTGCGTCGTCTGTTGTCGGTCAAGCCGCTCGTCTGGCTGGGCCAGCGCTCGTTCTCGGTCTATCTGGTGCACTATCCCCTACTGCTTCTTATGAACCCCGCAACCCGCACTACCCGCATCGCCTGGTGGGAGCAGGTATTACAGCTTGTACTGATCCTTGCGGTAGCCGAGGTTTTCTATCGCCTCGTCGAACGTCCTTGGTCCCGCAAGCCGG
>CABUMZ010000157.1 GCA_902492825.1 uncultured Collinsella sp. | reverse complement strand
AGCAGATGGTCGAAGGCAAGCTCGTCGCAACTGGTGCGGGAAAGGCAGCCGGCAAGTTCTGCCTGGCCTCTACGCATCCCTCGCCGCTTTCGGCCAACCGTGCCACGGCAGAACTCCCCGCCTTTATGGGGTCGCGTCCCTTCTCCGCCGCCAATCGGCTACTCGAACAGCACGGCTCGATCCCCGTCAACTGGACTTGCCTCGGCTAAAAATCGATACACCAAAAACGCGCCCGACGGCAATCTTTCCATCGGGCGCGTTTCCTATTCGGGCCAAATAAATTGTGTGCGGCCGGCCTCGCCGCCATCGATCAGCAGGCTCTGCCCGGTCATAAACCGGTTGGTCATGCCCACAAAGTAGATCCACTCGGCGATCTCTTGGGCGGTGGCCCAACGTTTAAGCGGCGTGAGCTCCATAATCTGATTCCACAGGTGCTCGTCTTCCATCACGCAACGGTTGAGCGGCGTGATAACGCCGCCCGGGTCCACACTGTTGGCGATGGCCTGCGGTGCCAAGCGGTTTGCAAGGTTCTTGGTGTAGGCGATAACGCCGCCCTTGCTGGCGGCATAGGCGGGAAACTCCGATCCAGTATGCCCGCTCGCCGACCCCACATTGACCACGGATTTGATAGCCGGCGCAGGCTTGGCGGCGAGCCCCTCCCCCACAAAGGCGTAGCGCTCGGTCACGTTGATGGTGCCACACAGGTTGGCGGCGATATCGTCGGCCGAATCCTGCGTACCGGCAACGTTCACGATCACTTGGGGTTCAAGGTCGCCTGGAAACGAGCCCGGCTCGCGGACATCAACAATCAGATGGCGGTAGCGCTCGTGTTCGATCGCCGCCGGCAGCAGATCAAAGCCCACGACCTCGTGGCCCTCGTCCAAAAAGCGCTGCACGCATGCGGCTCCGATACCGCCCGAAGCACCCGTGATCAAAACCCGCATGCTTGCTCCTTAGGCGGTTGCGTGGCGCTCGAGGTACTCGGAGCCCACATTCTCGCGCTCCCAGCCGCGCACGACCTTGTAGCCCACGGGGCTCAGGAAGACCTCGCACAGCAGCTCGGCAACAGCGCCGGTCAGCGAGCACATAAGGACCTGCACCCAGGTCCAACCAAAGAACGTGTGGCTCACCACGATGGCAAAGACCAGGTTGTCGATGAACTGGCCAACACCCGTAGACACATAGGAGCGGAAGGCGAAGCTCGCAAAGTTATTCTTTTTGAGCATGCGGCCGAGCGACTGGTTGAGCGTAGAGTTAACTACGGCAGAAACGAGCATTGCCAGCGAAGAGCCCAGCACCACGTACCAGGTGCCGCCGATGGTGGCGTTAAGAGCGGTGTTGACCTCGATCATGCCCGTGTCGTAGTAAGCGCCCCACATGCCGGGCGTGAGCGAGCATGCCCAAAAGCACAGGCTCACGGCGAGGTTGACCAGCAGCGCGAGGATAGAGATTTTGATGGATGCCTTGGCGCCAAAGCGCTTGCAGATCATGTCCTGGCACAAAAACGAAACCCAGCTCACCACAAAGCCGCAGTCGAGTGCCAGATACGGCAGGCTGATAAGCTCTTTGTTGGCCAGCAGGTTCATCATGATGACGCTCACGAAAAACAGCGAAACCGTTGCCGCGGGAACGCTCCGCAACAGGACCTTGTAGTCCTCCATGACCTTCTTGATCATTATGTACTCCTTTGGTTTTAGGTTTAACGAGCAGGATATCGGACCCGAACTGCTCGGACGTCTCGGTCTTAAGACGACGGTGGGTATGATAGCCGCTCACACGGCATCAGGCAAGCAAACGGCGCGGCAGCCCCGCAGGGCCACCGCGCCGATGCGTTAAAACGCTACGTTGCCAAACTCCGACAGGATAAGGTCGGGGTTGTGGTCGGTTGCCCAATCCACGTTCCACGGGCTCGTGAACAACAGCAGCTTGCCGCCGCGCATGTCCTCGACGCGCAGCGTGTCGCGCGTGAGCGAAAGGCCCGGGATATCGATGGTGTCGGGGTCGTTCTGAATCCAGCGGATGTCCGTATAGGGCAGCGGCTGGCGACGAACCTCAACACGGTACTCGGCCTTGAGGCGACGCTCGAGCACCTCAAACTGCAGCACGCCGACCACGCCCACGATAACGCTCTCCATGCCGGCGCCCAGCTCGCGGAAGATCTGGATAGCGCCCTCCTGGGCAAGCTCCTCCATACCCTTCACGAACTGTTTGCGCTTGAGCGTATCGACCTGCGTGATGCGGGCGAACATCTCGGGAGCGAACGTCGGGATCTGCGGGTACTGCACGTGGCGCTTGCCGGAGCACACGGTGTCGCCAATGCTAAAGATGCCCGGGTCGAACAGGCCCACGATATCGCCCGCGTATGCCTCGTCCACGATAGCGCGGTCATCGGCCATCATCGACGTGCCCGTAGCAAGCTTAAGCTTGCGGTTGCCCTGCACGTGGAAGGCGTCCATGCCGCGCTCGAACTTGCCCGAGCAGATGCGCACAAAGGCGATACGGTCGCGGTGGTTCTTGTCCATGTTGGCCTGGATCTTAAAGACGAAGCCGCTAAAGTCGTCGCGGCAAGGATCGACCGGCTCGCCGGTGAGCGTGTCGGTGTAGGCGCGAGGCGTCGGGGCCAGGCGCAGGAACTCCTTAAGGAAGGGCTCCACGCCAAAGTTGGTGAGCGCCGAGCCAAAGAACGCCGGGCTCAGTTTGCCGCAGGCCACGGCATCCAAGTCGAGCTCGTCGCCGGCACCATCGAGCAGCTCGATATCGTCCATCAAATTCTTATGGTTTTCCTCGCCGATGAGCTCGTCCATGGAAGGATCGCCCAGCTCAGCCTCGACCTCGGCGACCTTCTTGGTGGCGTTGGCGTGGCCGTCGCCCTCAAAGGCGATAACATGACGGGTCTGACGGTCGAACACGCCGCGGAAGTTGCGGCCGCTGCCGATCGGCCAGTTCATGGGATACGTATTGATGCCCAGGACATTCTCGATCTCTTCCATGAGCTCAAACGGATCGCGGGCCTCGTGGTCGAGCTTGTTCACAAAGGTGAAGATGGGAATGTGGCGCAGCGTACAGACCTTAAAGAGCTTTTTGGTCTGGGCCTCGACGCCCTTGGCGCCGTCGATGACCATGACCGCGGCGTCGGCGGCCATAAGGGTACGGTAGGTATCCTCCGAGAAGTCCTGGTGGCCGGGGGTATCGAGGATGTTGACGCAGGCGCCGTTATAGGTGAACTGCAGCACCGAGGAGGTGACGGAGATGCCGCGCTCCTTCTCGATGTCCATCCAGTCCGAGACGGCATGCTTGGCCGAGCTCTTGCCCTTGACCGAGCCGGCGGTCTGGATACTGCCGGTATAGAGCAGCAGCTTCTCGGTAAGCGTGGTCTTACCGGCGTCCGGGTGGCTGATGATCGCGAATGTGCGGCGCGACGAGATTTCATCCGACAGGCTTGCCATGCGGATCCTTTCTTGCATTGAGTGCATTACGTCGTTGTAACCGCACTATTGTAGCCGCGAAATCCCGCTCTAGAGCGCCTATCAGGACAAATTCATCAGTTAGGGCCTGGTTAGCAGTCGATGGCGACACTCCGCAGCAGTTTGTCTCGATCTGTAACATCTAGACGGTTTTTGAACCTCTTCCTGTTACAGATTTAGACAAACAGGTGGGCGTCCCAGAAAGATCTCGATCTGTAACATCTAGCAGCCAAAATCTTCTCCAGTTGTTACAGATTGAGACAACCAGGTGGGGCCCGCCAGCAAAATCTCAATCTGTAACAGGTAGCCGTCCAAATCGGTTCCAGATGTTACAGATTGAGATGAATGAACGAGCGGACAATCCCTATTTGCCTCTTGCATAACTGTGCATAGTGTATATATACTGTGCTTACCGGTTATATACACGTGTAGCCCATCAGCTAAGGAGCCGCTGTGGACATCATCCTATCCAATTCGAGCGACAAGCCCATCTACGAGCAGATAACCTCGCAGGTCAAAGCCCAGATCCTTTCGGGAACGCTCGCTGCGGGAGCCAAAC
>CABUMZ010000156.1 GCA_902492825.1 uncultured Collinsella sp. | reverse complement strand
GCCGGTCACCGACGACGGCCCTCCCAAGGGTAAGCTCCTGGGCATCGTCACCAGCCGTGACTATCGCCCCAGCCGCGATGACCACCAGACGAAGGTCTCCGAGTTCATGACCCCGCGTGAGCAGCTCATCGTGGGCGACAAGAACATCAGCCTCAAGGTTGCCAACGACGTCATCTGGGACAACAAGCTCAACGCCCTGCCGATCGTCGACGACAACGATCACCTGATGGGTATTGTCTTCCGCAAGGACTACGACAGCCACAAGACCAACCCCAACGAGCTGCTCGATGGCGACAAGCGCTACATGGTCGGCGCCGGTATCAACACCCGCGACTATGCCGAGCGCGTGCCGCTGCTCATCGAGGCCGGTGCCGACGTTCTGTGCATCGACTCCTCCGAGGGCTTCAGCGAGTGGCAGAAGCGCACCATCGAGTGGATCCGCGCCAACTATGGCGAGGACGTTAAGGTCGGCGCCGGTAACGTCGTCGACGCCGAGGGCTTCCGCTTCCTTGCCGACTGCGGTGCCGACTTCATCAAGGTCGGTATCGGCGGCGGTTCCATCTGCATTACCCGCGAGACCAAGGGCATTGGCCGCGGCCAGGCCACCGCGCTGATCGACGTCTGCCGCGCTCGTGACGAGTACTACGAGGAGACCGGTGTCTACGTGCCCGTGTGCTCCGACGGCGGCATCGTCTACGACTACCACATGACGCTCGCCCTTGCCATGGGTGCCGACTTCATGATGCTGGGCCGCTACTTCGCCCGCTTCGATGAGAGCCCGACCGAGCGCGTCAACGTGAACGGCCAGTACATGAAGGAGTACTGGGGCGAGGGTTCTGCGCGTGCCCGCAACTGGCAGCGCTACGACCTGGGCGGCGCCGCGAAGCTCAGCTTCGTCGAGGGCGTCGACTCCTACGTTCCCTACGCCGGTTCCCTCAAGGACGGCGTGGGCGGCACGCTCTACAAGGTTAAGTCCACGATGTGCAACTGCGGTGCCCTCTCGATCCCCGAGCTCCAGGAAAAGGCACGCCTGACCCTGGTGAGCTCGACCTCCATCGTCGAAGGCGGCGCCCACGACGTAGTCGTCAAGGATTCCCAGCAAAGCGTCAGCTACCGCTAAGCGGCTTTCCCAAGCACCGCACCTTGCCGTTCAAACCGTCGCTCGCGTACCAAAGTACGCGGCGCTCCTCTTTCACGGCAATCTGCGGCACCTGGAAAACCCGATCATGCTTGGGCGGGTAACAATTAGCGGTTGATTCACAACCACGTTATTTAGATAAAGCGAGATGCCTGCAAGTCGCAGGCATCTCGCTTGTCGTATTTGCTATCATCAGTCAAGTTAACCTTAGGGTCGGTCGGCTTAGCTTTGTTTGCTACAAGTTCCGCACGCAAAGAAGAGCACTTAATGTGCTCTTCGTCTTGCGCAGGACTGTCCGCAGTAGCGAATAAAGCTAAGCCGACCGACCCCAGCTAAGATTAAAGGAGCTGATATGTGCGATTGCACAGATCATAAGGACGAGATCCCTGTCTACGACGCGCAGGCCATTGAGTCCAGGTGGATGAAGGCCTGGGAGGACTCCAACCTCTTTGCCGTCGACACCGACGACAGCAAGCCCAAAAAGTATGTGCTCGAGATGTTCCCGTATCCGTCGGGCGACCTGCACATGGGCCACGCGCGCAACTATACCATCGGCGATGCCATGGCCCGTCAGGCCCGCATGCGCGGCTATGACGTGCTGCACCCCATTGGCTTCGACGCCTTTGGCCTGCCCGCCGAGAACGCCGCCATCAAGCACAACACGCAGGCTGCCGCCTGGACGTATAAGAACATGGACCAGGCGCTCGCCACGATGAAGCGCATGGGCTTCTCCTACGATCTGGATCGCATGGTCAAGACCTGCAGCCCCGACTACTATCGCTGGGGCCAGTGGATCTTTGAGAAGATGTGGGAAAAGGGCCTGGTCTACCGCAAGAAGAACCCGGTCAACTGGTGTCCCACCTGCAAGACCGTTCTGGCCAACGAGCAGGTGACCGAGGGTAAGTGCTGGCGCTGCGGTACCGAGCCCGAGAAGCGTGACCTTGAGCAGTGGTACTACAAGATTACCGAGTACTCTCAGGAGCTGCTCGACGATCTGGAGAAGCTCCCCGGCTGGCCCGAGCGCGTCAAGCAGATGCAGGCCAACTGGATTGGCCGCTCCGAGGGCGCCGAGGTCGACTTCACCCTGTGCGACAAGGATGGCGAGCCCATCGAGGGCGACGAGGGTAAGATCACCGTCTTCACCACGCGAGCCGACACGCTCTTCGGTGTCTCCTTCTTTGTCCTGGCTCCCGAGTACGCGCGCCTGCACGAGCTCGTCGAGGGCACGGAGTACGAGGAGGCCGTCACCAAGATTGTCGAGGACTCCAAGCATATCTCTGCCGTCGAGCGTGCCCAGGGTACCCTCGAGAAGCACGGCGCCTTTACGGGCCGCTATGTGGTAAACCCCGTCAACGGCGAGAAGGTCCCCGTGTGGGTTGCCGATTATGTCGTGGCCGACTACGGCACCGGCGCCGTCATGGCCGTTCCCTGCGGCGACCAGCGCGACTTTGAGTTTGCCCGCAAGTACGATCTGCCGATCGTGCCGATCATCCTGGACGATGACGACCGCGCCGCCGTCGAGGCCAGTGGTGAGACCATCGATACCTTCCATGCCGAGACCGTCGACTGGGATTGCGCCCACGCTGCCGAGGGCACGCTCGTCCAGTCCGGCAAGTACACCGGCATGCGCGGCGGTAAGCACTCCGAGGGCGAGGCTGCCATCGTGGCTGACCTCGAGGCCATGGGCTGCGGCCGTCGCAAGGTCGAGTTCCGCCTGCGCGACTGGCTCATCAGCCGCCAGCGCTATTGGGGCAACCCCATCCCGGCCATCCACTGCGAGCACTGCGGCATCGTGCCCGTGCCCGAGGATCAGCTGCCGGTGACGCTGCCCGAGAACCTGGACCTGGGCGCCGGCGAGACCCTCGCCGAGTGCAAGGACTTCTACGAGACCACCTGCCCGGTCTGCGGTCGCCCGGCCAAGCGCGAGACCGATACCATGGACACCTTCACCTGCTCCAGCTGGTATTACCTGCGCTATACCGACCCGCACAACACCGAGCTGCCCTTCTCCCGCGAGGCCGCCGACCGTTGGATGCCCGTCGATAACTACATCGGCGGCATCGAGCACGCCATTCTGCACCTACTCTACAGTCGCTTCTTTACCAAGGCGCTGCGCGACCTGGGTCTGCTGAGCGTGGACGAGCCCTTCACCAACCTGCTGTGCCAGGGCATGGTCAAGGACGAGAACGGCGACACCATGTCTAAGTCCAAGGGCAACGTCGTGCCCCCGAGCTCGGTTATCGAGCCCTACGGCGCCGACACCATGCGTCTGGCGATCCTGTTTATCGCCCCGCCCGAGAAGGACTTCGACTGGGATCCCAAGGCCGTCGAGGGCGCCAACCGCTTCATCAAGCGCGCCTGGCGTATCGTTTGGCAGCTCGTCCAGTCCGGCGACGCCAACGTGGCCTTCGACAAGTCTGCGCTCGACGAGACCGCGATGAAGCTCTATCGCGAGCGTCACCGCACCATCGCCAAGTGCACCGAGGACTTTGATCGCGGCCAGTTCAACACCGCGATTTCGGCCGTCATGGAGCTCGTCAACGCGGCGAGCGCCTACCTCAACGCCACCGAGGGTGCTGACCGTGACAAGGCTCTGTGCTACGGCGTGGCCAAGGATATCGTGAGCGTCCTTGCCCCCATTTGCCCGTTCTGGGCCGACGAGCTGTGGCACGAGGCTCTCGGCTGCGAGGGCAACGCCTACACCGCCGCCTGGCCCGAGTTCGACCTGGCCGAGTCCATCGAGGACACGGTGCAGATCGTCGTCCAGGTACTCGGCAAGGTCCGTGGCCGCATCGACGTGGCCCGCGATGCCTCCAACGAGGAAATGCAGGCTTCCGCTGAGGAAGCCGTCGCCAAGTGGCTCGAGGGCAAGACGGTCGTCAAGGCTATCTGCGTGCCC
>CABUMZ010000155.1 GCA_902492825.1 uncultured Collinsella sp. | reverse complement strand
GTCGACGCCGATCCTCAGGAGCGCATGGAGAGCTTCCGCGAGCGCGGCTACGTAAAGATGGTCGACAACATGCGCGACCTCTGCCATGCCGTCAACTGCGACTTCGATCGTTGGTACTCCGAGCGTTCGCTGTACGTGAAGGACACCGAGGGCGAGACCGCCGGCACCTCCGCCGTCGACCGCGCTTTTGAGAAGCTCGACAAGATGGGCTACCTCTACACCAAGGACGGCGCCCTGTGGTTCCGCTCCACCGACCTGGGCGATGACAAGGACCGCGTCCTGATCAAGTCCGACGGCGAGTACACCTACTTCGCCTCCGACGTTGCCTATCACTGGGATAAGTTCCAGCGCGTCGACCACGTCATCGACATCTGGGGTGCCGACCACCACGGCTACATCGAGCGCGTCCGCTGCGTCTGCGACGCTCTGGGTTACCCCGGCAAGTTTGAGGTTCTGCTGGGCCAGCTCGTCAACCTGCTGCGCGACGGCAAGCCCGTCCGTATGTCCAAGCGTAAGGGCACCATGGTGACCCTGCAGGAGCTCGTCGACGAGGTCGGCTCCGATGCCGCTCGCTACACGCTCATCTCCAAGAGCTCCAACCAGATGGTCGACTTCGATATTGAGGCCGTTAAGAAGCGCGACAACTCCAACCCGGTCTATTACGTGCAGTATGCTCACGCCCGCGTATGCTCCATCCTGCGCCGTGCCGCTGACGTTACGCCCGAGCAGGCTGACGAGATGGGCATGAAGGCCGTTGCCGCCAAGGCCATCGGTGAGAACGTCGATTACTCGCTGCTGACCGACCCGACCGAGCTCGCCCTTTCGCGTAAGCTCAACGAGCTCACCGACCTCATCGCCAGCTGCGCTCGCGACCGCGCCCCGTTCCGTCTGACGCACTTTGCCGAGGAACTCGCCGGCGACTTCCACAGCTTCTACGCTGCCTGTCAGGTGCTGCCGAGCGAGGGCCGTCCCGTCGACCCCGAGCTTTCGCGCGCCCGTCTGGCCGCTTGCGATGCCGTCCGCGTGACGCTCGCCCTGGTGCTCACCCTCGTTGGCGTTTCCGCTCCCGAGCAGATGTAAGCTACGGATCATTTGACCGTGTAGGTTCGGCTTTGCTGAGCCCTATAAGCCCGATCTCCATGCGGAGGTCGGGCTTTTTGCGTTTGGTGAGACTATTTGGTTTGCTGGGAAATGCTACCAAATCGCAACTATACCGGTTTACGGGACTGAATCGCTAACTGGCGACCATGGTGCCAATAGCAAAAGTAAACCCGCAGGTAGATGGCTTATTGTTTCTTGAAAATGCAGGGTATGGTTGGCTTGCAGCATTCTGGCCGCGTAATCCGGCGTAGTTTTGAAAATTGTCCCTTGGGGACGGAGGAAAATGGATCATTTTTGTCTCGCGGAGGGGTGGCGGGATACCGTCCGCCACGAATTGGGCTCATCTCCTACGTTTGGACGCATATCCCGAACCATGCCGAAAAGTACGATATTAAAACCGCAGGTAGCAGACTCGTTGTTTTTGAAAAAACAAGGGTATGGTCAGGGGCTCGGGGCAAACGTAGCAGATGGGCGCGATTCGTGGCGCGGCTATTCCAGGTGCCACGGCTTCACTCCTCTGGCGCGACATTTCAAGGCGCTTTTGAGGAGGAGTGTCCCTGATGACTGGGCGTTTAAGAACGTCCCCAATGACTAAGTTGCAGGTGGCGGCGGTTGTGTTACACTAACGCTGCGTAATTGACGCAATCATCTCGATACAGATCAATGATGTCCGTCGTCTTGAACGGAACTAGACTGTTTAGCCGCCCTGAAGGTTTATGCAGGGAGCATGTGATCACAGGGCTTGAAAAGAAAGTTGAGCAAACACTGTGTCTGATCAACAGCAAGAAAACGAAATAACTACGACGCAGGCCGCTCCCGCTGCACCGGTTGCGTCGGACCAGGTCGCGGTGCCCGCGCAAGCCTCGGCTCCTGAGACGCCTAAGGCTGCTTCGACGCCTATGCCTGCAACGGCTGAGAAGGCCGTGCCTGCAACTGGTGAGGAGGCTGCTCCGGCAAAGCCCAAGCGTACGCGCCGCACGACCAAGCCTGCTGCTGACGGCGAGGAGGTCACCAAGCCCAAGCGCCGTGCCACGCGCACGACGCGCGCCAAGCGCACCGTTGCAGCTGACTCCTCGGCGCCGATTTCCGATGAGGTCGCGCAGGCGCGTGCGTTGGCGCAGATTAGCGAGGCTCAGGTGGTGCGCGCCCGCCGTCGTGCTGCCGAGCGAGAGGCCGCGGCTCTGAACGAGCTTGCAGCTCCGTCTGTGCCCGAGACGCCTGCCGCCACCGAGACGCCTGCCGCCGACCTGCCGACCGAGAAGCCGGCGCCGCGCACACGCCGTCGCACGGCTGCTAAGGCCGAGCAGGTTGCTGAACAGGTAACCCCCGAGCTCACCGAGGCTTCGGTTCGTTCCGCGGCAGGGGAGGGCGCATCGCCTGCTGAGCCCGCTGCGCCTGTCGAGGCCAGCGAAGTTCCCGTTGTCGATCCGGCTTTGCGCCCGCACCGTCGCGGTCGCAAGCCCAAGGCCTTCGTCGAGGCAGAGAAGCCCGCAGCCGCAGCTGCAGCCGCTCGGGATGCTGCGGCGACCGCCGAGTCTGCAACCGCTGCCGATGCACCCGTCCAGGATGCTACGACTTCCGAGGCCGTTTCTGCCGATGTCGAGCCCGCCGACGTCCGTCCTGGTCGCAGCCATCGTACTGCTGCTAAGCGCACGTCCAAGGCCAAGACTGCCAAGAAGGGTGCGTCCGAGGATTCCGCCGAGACGACCGTCGATGCATCGACTGATGCCGCCGAGCCCCAAGACGTCGAACAGTCTGCGTCCGAGAAGCCCAAGCGCGGTCGTAAGAAGTCCGCTAAGGCCAAGGCGTCCGAGCATCAGGCTGATGTCGAAGCGCAGATTGATTCCGGCGCCGAGGCCAATGACGCCGCTGCGGCCAATGTTGACGCCACCGCAACCGATGGTGCCGCGCCCGCCGAGGGCGAAGACGGCGCTCGCCCCAACCGTCGCCAACACAAGCGCAATGACGAGCGCAACGAACGCAAGGACGACCGTAACAACGACCGCCGCAACCGTCAGCGCGATCGCAAGCAGCGCAATAAGGAGCGTAATGCCGCCCCCACCGAACCCACGCTTTCGCGCGAGGAGCTCGCGGCCATGAAGGTCGTCGAGCTGCGTGAGAAGGCCAAGGAGTTCGAGATTGAGACGACCGGCAAGAAGAAGGCCGAACTCGTCGAAGAGATCTACACCACCGCCGCGAAGGCCGAGGGCTTCCGCGACATCAAGGGCATTCTGCAGATTCGCCCGGACAACTCCGGCATCATCCACGCCCATGGCTACATGAAGTCCAACGACGACGCCTTCGTGCCCGCCTACCTCATCCGCTCCGCGCGCCTGCGCACGGGCGACGTCATAGAGGGCTCGCTGCGTCCTTCGCGCGGCGGCGACAAGCGCGCCGGCCTCGCCAAAATCACGACCGTCAACGGTCTGGACCCCGAGCAGATTCGCAACCGTCCCAAGTTCGGCGACCTCACCCCGGTCTATCCCAATGAGCCGCTGCGCATGGAGCACGGCAAGGACTCCATTACCGGTCGCGCCATCGACATCGTGTCGCCGATTGGCAAGGGTCAGCGTGGCCTGATCGTGTCCCCGCCCAAGGCCGGCAAGACCACGATCCTCAAGAAGATCTGCCAGTCTATCTCGATTAACAACCCCGAGGTGCACCTCATCTGTTTGCTCGTCGACGAGCGCCCCGAAGAGGTCACCGATATGCAGCGTTCCATCAAGGGTGAGGTTGTGGCGTCGACCTTCGATATGCCCGCCGACAACCACACTCGCGTGGCAGAGCTTGTCATCGAGCGCGCCAAGCGCATCGTGGAGCTGGGCGGCGATGTTGTGGTGGTGCTCGACTCCATCACGCGTCTTGCCCGCGCCTACAACTTGGCGGCGCCCGCCTCAGGCCGCATCCTTTCGGGCGGCGTTGATTCGGCGGCACTGTAT
>CABUMZ010000154.1 GCA_902492825.1 uncultured Collinsella sp. | reverse complement strand
CATCTTGAACACCTTTCGCTCTTAACTAGGTGTCCAATTCATCATACCCACTCCAGCCCGTCCCCAATCTGAAGGACCGCTTTTGACGCAGCAGTTTACGATTTCTGTATCCCGACCGGATGGGACGCCCATCTCCGTCGTCGTTACCAAAAAGCGCGTCAAAAACTTCAACCTACGCGTCACATCAAGCGGTGAGGTCCACGCCAGCGCACCGCTCGGCGCCAGCCGCGAGCGCATCGAGGCATTTGTGAAGCGCAACAGCGCCTGGATTGTCAGCCGACTTGCCCAGCGCAAGCAACGTCAGGCGGCAGCGCGAGAGCCACTCAGTCCCTCGTCCATCATTGCACTTTGGGGCAAGCCCATCACGGTACAGGATGCGCTCGATCACAACTTTGCATCACCCGCACCGCGACCCAAGCAGGCTACCTTCGCAAGTTTTATGGGTACCGACGAAACGGACGAAGGCCCACAGGCCAAGCGGCGCGCAATCCTCGACGGCCTAACGTCCGACGAGCTCCAAGCCCACATCAGCCAGCTTTATACGACCGAGGTCACCGCAGCGCTACGCGACATCGTGCACGCGTACGAAATCGCAATGGGCGTCACCGTGGCCCGCGTTTCCGTGCGCAGCATGAAAACGCGTTGGGGCTCATGCACGCCTAAATCCGGCGCTATTCGCATCGCGCGCGAGCTCGCCGCCTACCCCGTCGAATGCCTCGACATGGTTGTCGCCCACGAGCTCGTCCACTTGCTCGAGCCAAGCCACAATCAGCGGTTTCACGCCCTGCTCGACACGTACTGCCCCAACAATAGAGCTCTGTCGCAGCGACTCAAGCAGCCACCCATAGAGACGTATTAGAACCGGTTAGCGCACGCGCTCGATCTCGACACCGCAACTTGCCAGGGGCAGGCCAACAGGAGCCCACGGCTTATCGAGCTTTATGCGCACGCCAAGCAGCGAGGGATAGCGGCGCAACAGCATCCGGGCTGTCCCCTCGGATGCCGCCTCGATGAGTTTAAACGTATGCTCGCGCAGATAGCCATCGACATCGTGGCACACCGAGCCATAGTCAATCGAGGCGTCCAGGTTGTCGTGCTCCCCCGCCGCGCGCAGGTCGGCATAGAGCACCAGAGAAACGATGAACTTCTGACCCAGCGCGTTCTCCTCGGGATACACGCCATGGTTGGCAAAAACCTCAAGGCCGTCAATGACAATACGATCGGCATGGCGCAAATCGTCATAGCTCACGTGGGGTACCGCCGTCGCAGTAGAAATTTCACCCCTACCACGACGGGCGAGCTCAGCACCCTCAGTCTTGGTTGCATTCTCGGGCAGTTTCTTGTTACTCATCGCGATCGTCTCCTTCGTTTAGAACCCCGACCGCGCAAACTAACTACACGCGAATCGACAGGTTCTTTTTATCATCGCTCCAGTTGCAAGCATTGCGCGCGGGACATGCAAAGCAGGCGCGCGACGCTTTGTCGGCTGCATAGAGCAGACGCTCAAGCGGTTGGCTGTTCACGCGCAGCTTTCGATGGCCCAGAATGGCCGTCTTAATGGCTGCGGCATCGGCCGGCTCAAACGCCACGTCATCGGGCATGCCGCCGAGAATCGCATCAGCGACGCGTTCGCTTGCAACATCATGGGATATACCCGATTCATACTGTTCATCTTTGCCGATATCGTGAAGAAGTGCCGTGGCGTAAATGACCTCGCGGTCAAACTCGAGCTCTTCCTCGAGATTCTTGATCCACATAATACGGGCGACATCCAGCAAGTGGTCAATACCGTGGCGGCAAAAGATGCGCCCCGATTCCAGCTGAGCAATGTTGCCCAGGTGGCGCCGGAACAGACCGTTGGCACAGATGTAATCAATGCGAGGCATGGCACCAAAAGGCGCCAGGCCCGAAGCCATAAAACCGCGACGTGGCGTTCCCTCGTCAGTATTCGATGTAAAGTCGTTGACGACCCTCATGGTTAGCGGCCCAGCATCCTAAAGAAACGCTCTTCGAGCGCGGGGTCGGCCTCAAAGACGCCGCGGCGAGCGAGCGTCACGGTCTTGGTGCCGGGCTTTTGCACGCCGCGCATGGTCATGCACATATGCTCAGCTTCCATGAGCACAATCGCTCCCTGGGGAGCGAGATACTCCATGAGGGCATCGGCAACCTGTGCGCACAGCTGCTCCTGCAGCTGCAGACGACGGGCGTAGACCTCAACCGTGCGGGCAAGCTTAGAGAGCCCTGCGACACGGCCGTTGGGGATATAACCAATGGCGGCCTTGCCATAAAACGGCAGCAGATGATGTTCGCACAGCGAGTAGAACGTGATGTCGCGCTCGATAACCAAATCGTTCGAAGCGACGGCAAAGGTTTTGTACAGGTGCTCCTCGGCACTCTGGTCCATACCGCCGGCGATCTCACCATACATACGGGCAACGCGCGCCGGGGTCTCCAGCAGGCCCTCACGAGTTGGGTCCTCGCCTATGCCCTCAAGCAACAGCTTAATGGCGGCCTCGACTTTTTCCTGATCGATCATCTGGGCCTCACTTTTCCGATTTTGCGTTCGCGCTATGGTACCACGCCCTTTGGCATCGGCCACAAGCTACATAGTATGGGTCGAATAGACTGGATCGTCCCGCCAAAGTTCAACCGCATCACAAAGCGCAACACACTCGCGCTCAGCACGGTCGCGCGTAGCGTTCATATCGATCACACGCTGGTTACTCGAGCCTCTAAAACGCAATGAGATATCGTACAGATCCTGAACAAACGGGCCGTCCACCAACATGTCGAGGCAGGCCAGGATACGGTTCGTCACCTCGGTATGATGACGGCCACCCGGCATAAGCTCCTCGAGCACGTCGCCGGTAAAGCACCAAATGGTCTTGCCCGACCCCGCGGGATAGGCCGCACGCACGCGTTCGATAAAGTCAACAAGCCCCACCTGATTCTCGGGCTCCATAGGCTCGCCGCCCAGAATCGTCAGGCCATCGATAAAGGGATGGTCGAGGCTCTCGATAATCTTGTCCTCGACGGCACGATCGAACGTTTCACCCGCAGCAAAGTCCCACGCGACGGAGTTAAAGCAATTCTTGCACCCGCGACGGCACCCACTCACAAACAGAGAAGTACGAACGCCTTCCCCATCAGCAATGTCGAAATACTTAATGTTCGCGTAGTTCATAGGTAACTCTCCCGGGAGGCCGGGACATATCATCCCGTCCTCAAACATTCTCGGCCTGCGGCCTGCGAAACTGCGGGCGGGACGATATGTCCCGGCCTCATGCAAAGGGTAACTCAATGAACGAAGCGAACATCGAGTATAGGGTTCGAGGTCTAATAAAAACTGGGTTGCGGCTCAACCGCCATCGCAAGTAAATCGCAGCTGCAGCTCGAATTATTTCCGCTAAGAACTTCGAGGAGTGAGCAGACCGCGAACCGCATCTCCGCTACGTCAACTTGGCTGAGCCGAGAGGGCCGCTTGGGCTTTTGCTCGATATGAGTTCCGCACGCAAAGAAGGCCACTTAATGTGGCCTTCGTCTTGCGCAGGACTATCCGAAATAGCGAGCAAATGCCCAAGCGGCCCTCCCGGCTCAGCCCCGGAGCGGTATTAGAGATGCAGCACGCGGTCGCGGATCTCCTCGGTTCGGCCCTGGTTCCAGAACTGGGTACCGATGTAGCCGCACGTACGACGGGCGACGTTCATCTTCTCCTGGTCGCGGTTGCCGCAGTTGGGGCACTCCCACACCAGCTTGCCGTCATCCTCGACAATCTTGATCTCACCGTCGTAGCCGCACACCTGGCAGTAGTCGCTCTTGGTGTTGAGCTCGGCGTACATGATGTTGTCGTAGATGTACTGCATCACGCGAATGACAGCCTTGAGGTTGTCCTGCATGTTGGGAACCTCGACGTAGGAGATGGCACCGCCCGGCGAAAGCTGCTGGAACATACCCTCGAACTTGAGCTTGTCGAATGCGTCGATCTCCTCGGACACGTGGACGTGGTAGCTGTTGGTGATGTAGCCCTTGTCCGTCACGCCCGGGATGATGCCAAAACGACGCTGCAGGCACTTGGCGA
>CABUMZ010000153.1 GCA_902492825.1 uncultured Collinsella sp. | reverse complement strand
CTGGTGATCTCCGCCTTGAGAGGGCGGCGTCCTAAACCGCTAGACGAACGGGCCACATGACATCTGCACTGCCGTGCTGCGAGGAAATATATTACGGGACAAAAAACGTCAGCGCAAGAAGAAATTCCAAATTGCCGAAAAATTGTCGGCAGGTTATGGAACACGCAGGTAAATTAGCTACCCCAGGTGCAAGTGAGCCAGGAGTGCTTCGCGCTCGTTGGTGATGTTATCTTCGATCACGGCGTCGAGGGCGGAGTTGAGAAGCTGCCCCAGTTCCGGCCCGGGCTTGACTCCAGCACGGATCAGGTCGCCGCCGTTGATGGCGAGCATCTTGAGCGTATAGGGCTCCCCCGCCCTCAGCAGCTCGTGCGCCATCGCGCGCATCTCCTCAATCGTCTCAACGTAATAGAAGCACGACGGGGCCTTGCCAAGTGTGTCGGCACGCTTGAGGTCCATGAGCTCGTCAATCAGGCGGGCCGTGTCGACGCGCTCGCCCGAAAGCGCGCGCATCATATTGAGCAGACAGGAGCGTTCGGGGCGCAGCGGCTTGTCATGGTATTTGATGAGCAGGCACACGTCGCGCACCAAGTCGTGCGAAAGCGCCAGGCGATCCATAATGACGCGCGCCTTCTTGGCACCGAGCTCGGGATGACCGTAGAAGTGTCCGCTGCCGGCGTGATCGACCGTGAAGCACTCAGGTTTGGACACATCGTGCAAAAACGCCGCCCACATAAGACTCGACGAGGGCGCGACGCCGTCGCACAGTGCCAGCTCCCCTGCCACCGTCAGAACACGAGCGATATGCTCGTAGACGTTAAACGCATGATAGACACTTCGTTGATCAAACCCGCGACCCGCTGCCAACTCGGGCACGGCGGCGCAGATGAGCTCGGGGTAGCGCAGCATGGCATCTCCCCCGTGGCCGGTCGAAAGGATGCCCTCAAGCTCAATGCCCACACGCTCGCGCGCCACGGCATCGAGCAGCGGCGCGCACTCGGCAAGCGCACGCTTGGTCTCGGGCTCAATCATAAAGTCCAGGCGGCAGGCAAAGCGCACCGCACGCAGCATGCGCAGGGCATCCTCGTTAAAGCGACGCTTGGGATCGCCGACAGCGCGAATCAGCTTGCACTCCAAGTCACCCTGGCCGTCGTAGCGGTCGACAAGACCGCGCTCGGGATGCCAGGCCATGGCGTTGACAGTAAAGTCGCGGCGCGCCAGATCGTCCTCGAGCGAGGCGGCACGCTCGACACTCTGAGGATGGCGCCCATCGGTATAGAAGCCATCCAGACGGTACGTGGTGACCTCGATGCGCTCGCCATCGCTAATGGCCGTGATACCGCCAAATTTAATACCCGACTCCACGACCGCGATATCCGCCGCCTCGATCGCTGCCTTGGATTCCCGCCACAGACCGCTGCAACACATGTCAACATCGTGGCTGGGGCATCCCATCAGGGCGTCGCGCACCCAACCGCCCACGTACCAGGCCTCAAGACCGGCCGCCTCGAGCGCACGCAGCACTCGCAGGGAGGCATCGGTCGGGTGCGTACCGTTGAGCGAAACATAGCACATACCTGTGGCCTCCTGCGGCTATCAAATTGGTTGCCGATTGCATCTGCAAGAAGTCTAGCAAGAAACAGCCTCCCCTGCACACGCAAGTCCGATAAACAAAAACGCATCCGTCCTGTTCCCAAGACGGATGCGAACCACTCGAAATACTCAAGCTTTAGGCCGGAGTTAGCAGACCTCGCGGATAGCGATGCCCTTCTTATACTCCTCGACCTTGGCAAAGTCGCCCAGGCCCGGGCACTCGACCACGTTGGCGCCAGTGGCCATCGAAAGGCGCAGGGCGTCCTCGACGCGCTCGGGGGCGTCGTGCCACACGGACAGGAAGGCAGCGAGCGAGGAATCGCCGGCGCACACCGTCGACAGCAGCTTGACCTCAAAGCTGCGGTTGGCAAACCAGATGTGCTCGCCGTTGGAGAAGTACGCACCGGCGCCACCAAGGGTCAGCAGCACGTTCTTGGCGCCCTTGGCATGCAGCTCGGCCATAGCGCCCTTAACGGACTCGTCGTCGCCACCGCTCACCTTGATGCCAAAGATGTCGAGCAGCTCGTCATCATTGGGCTTGATCAGCAACGGCTCCATGGCAATGAGGTCTGCCAGCTGATGGCTCGAGATGTCGAGAACGAACTCGGCGCCCTTGGCCTTGACGCGGCGCAGGACCTCGGCCAGGAAGCCCTCGGAAGTGTTGGGAGGTAGCGAGCCGCTGATGACCAAGCAGGTCATGTCATCGAGCGAATCGATGAGCTCAAACATCTCCTGCTCGTTGGCCTCGTTAATGGCGGCACCGGCGTTGACCATGTTGTACTCGGTGTCGGGGCCGGCATTGAGGAACACGTTGACGCGCGTAATACCGTCGGTCCACACGGGCTTGACGGGCACGCCCAGGGCCTCGGCGCCCTTAACGATAAACTCACCCGAGAAGCCGGCGAAGAAACCCAGGATCGTGGTGTCGACACCATAGTGGTCAAGCGTAAACGAGACGTTGAGGCCCTTGCCGTTGGGCGTATAGACCGCGTTGCGGGTACGCGTGACTGTGTTGGCGGAAAGACCGTCGCAGGCAATGTTGTAGTCAATGGCGGGATTTGCAGTGAGCGTGTAAATCATGAATGTTCCTTTCACGAAGCAACGTGTTAATGAAAGTATATTCCACGCAACGACAAAAGGCTACAACAACTCGGTGAACGGTGTGGAAGCGATGAAGCACGGCAGGACACCTCTCCCCCATGGCGGAACAAAAAAGGCGCCCCGGCCGAAACCGGGGCGCCGCATGCGCACGAATATGTCGCGTTTCGATTACTGACGATCGAGCTTGCGGACAGCAACGCGCTTGCTGTACTCGTCGACGTGACCGAAGTCACCAATGCCGACGGACTCGGCAACGTTGGCGCCGGTGGCCATAGCGAGCTTCATGGCCTCCTCGACGTTGTCGCGATCCCTGTACCACTTGTGCAGGAACGCAGCGAGGGTGCAGTCGCCGGCGCAGACGGAAGAGACCAGCTTGATGTTGAACTCACGCTTGGCGTACCAGATGTCCTCGCCGTTGGAGAAGTAAGCGTCGCCGCGGCTACCACGGGTGAGCAGCACGTTCTGAACGCCAGCGTCGTGAGCCATCTTCATTGCGACACGAACCTCGTCGTCGGTGTCGACCGGCACGCCGAAGATGGCCTTCATCTCGTGATGGTTCGGCTTGATGAGCAGCGGCTTCTTGTGAGCGAGCTCCTTGAGCTTGTCGGAGGACAGGTCCAGGACGACGTCAGCGCCACGAGCCTGAGCGTGCTCCATGACCTGAGCCAGGAAGTCGGGCGTAGCTTTGGGAGGCACGGAGCCGGAGACAATCAGGCACTCGAGATCGCCCGCGGTGTCCAGGATGTTGTAGAGCTCCTCCTGGTGCTGCGGCGTGATCGGGGCGCCGGGGTTCAGGATGCCGTACTCGTGCTGGCCATCGTTGACGTAGGTGTTAATGCGCGTGATACCGTCGGTCCAGACCGGGCGGCAGAGGCAACCCAGGTTCATGACCTCCTCGACGATGAACTTGCCCGTGAAGCCAGCGAAGAAGCCGAGCGCGACGGTGTCGACGCCCATCTTCTTAAAGGCGAAGGACACGTCGAGGCCCTTGCCGTTAGCCGTGTAGCTGGCCGAACCGGTGCGGACGTTCTCGTCGGGCTCGAGCGGAGAGCTCGAAACCGTCATGTCGACAGCCGGGTTAGCGGTTAGCGTGTAGAACATTTACAGTACCCCCTGTATATGTGAGGGCCGCGTGGCCGGCCCATTCCAACCACGCGGTTACCTCTGATACCAAATTAGCGAGCTGCGGACTCGAGCAGTGCCTTGACCTCGGCGGCGGTGTTGCAGGCGAGCGCCTTCTCGGCGAGCTCGTCGCACTCGGCCTTGGTCCACTGGCTGATGGTCTTGCGGGCGCGCAGGATCGACGGAGCGCTCATCGAGAACTCCTCCAGGCCCCAGCTGATCAGCAGCGGCTCGAGCAGCGGATCGGCAGCGGCCTCGCCGCACATACCGACCATAATGCCGGCCTTCACGCCGCTCTCGATGATGTTCTTGAGCGAGCGGAGCACGGCGGGATAGTAAACCT
>CABUMZ010000152.1 GCA_902492825.1 uncultured Collinsella sp. | reverse complement strand
TTCCTTTGCGTGCGGAACTCGCGACAAACTTAACCCCCGCCCTCAGCCCCGGAGACCCTCCCTGCCGTCACATTATTCAACCAGTTTTGCGGGCGTGCGCCGCTGCGCGGCTAGCCCGCGTGCTCCTCGGCGGGGTTGGTCTGATGGATCTTGTTGAACTTCGGCCTTTGGCTTAAAGAAAAACGGGGGATGCATTGTGCATCCCCCGTTTTTGTTGCGGTTAGTCTAAGTCAATAAACTTGGTGCTTAGGATCTTGCCGTCTTTGACGAGCATTCTGGCCATGGTGGGGCCTCGGGTGCCTCTGGGGTAGCTGGCGCTACCCGGGTTGAGGACTAAGCAGCGGCCCACTTGGGCTTCTTTGGTTACGTGGGTGTGGCCGTTGATGGCTACGTCTACGGATCCCACCGGAAGGTCTTCGCGGTAGTGGGCTACGGCGAATTTGAGGCCTTCGTAGGTAAAGAGCGCAAGACGGTCTACATCGGGACCGTAGTCGCGGTAGTAATCGTTGTTGCCCAGTACGGCCCGCACGGGGGCGATGGTGCATAGGTGCTCGTAGTCCATCTCCGACGTGAGGTCGCCAGCGTGGATGATCAGGTCTGCGCCCTCAAGCTCATCCAAGAGCGCAGGCGAAAGATAGCCGTGGGTGTCCGAGATGATGTCGATGCGCTTGGCGCTTGCACTGTTCATGGGATCCCTTCCGCAAAAAACGATTCGGCAGATACATACAAAAAAGGCCCCACGGCTCCGCAGACGATGGGTCTACAGGGCTGCGGGGCCAGTGTGCTAGAGACTCAGGGCCTTCTTGAGCGGCACGACGCGGCGGCGCGAAACCGGCACGCGTTCGTCGACGCCCGTAATGCCCAGCTGGATGGCGCCCGAGGGCACCGTCTCGACGTCCGTGACGCACGCCAAGTTGACGATATAGCGGCGGTGAACACGGAAGAAGCCAAAGTCGCAGAGCTTGGCCTCAAACTGCGCCAGCGAGGTCGTCGACAAAAAGCGATCATCGACGGTATAGATGCAGGAGTAATCGTCCTTGGCCATGATAAAGCGAATGTCGTCCACGGGAATGAGCACCTTGCGGCCGCCCTTTTCCACCGGGATACGCTCGATGGTCACCTTGCTGTCCGTAACCGGCTTGGCGCGCTGCATGACCTTCTCAATCGCGCGATCCAAGCGAGCTTCCTCGACCGGCTTCATCAGATAATCGACGGCATCCACGTCGAATGCCTCGACCGCATGGTCGCTATACGCAGTCACAAACACGATCGCCGGCGGATTTTTAAGCTTATGCAGCGCCTCGGCAAGTTGCAGGCCCGAGGCACCGGGCATCGAGATATCGAGAAACACGACATCCACGCGACTTTCCATAAGCATCTCGATGGCGGAGCGGACGCTCGACGCCTCCGTGATCGTGCCGATCTTGCCCGTTTGCTCGAGCAGGAAGCGAAGCTCCGAGCGAGCCGGCGCCTCATCATCCACAATCATCGCACGCAGCATAGGGATAAAACCTTTCGTCAACTAACAACGCCGGGCATCCGTCGCATGACGTTGAGCCCGTAGCCTTTTATTTTACTCTTGAATGTCGAAGATGCTCTCTGACAAATCAAGATGAAGGAGCACTTTGGTGCCCTTGCCCGGCGCCGATTCAACACGCGTATAGGAGTGCGGCCCATAAAAGCGATGGATGCGCTCCGAAATATTGTGCATGGCCACACCGGCGCCGCCACCCTGGGGAGAGCTGGCGTCGGGACGGGCAGAGCGCTCGTCAAACAGTCTGGCGGCGGTACCCTCATCCATGCCCACGCCATTATCGGCCACGGCAATCAAGATTGCATCCTCGCCGTCTTGGTGAACGGTCACGTCGATCCTCAGGGCGTCGTCATCGCCCATACCATGACGCACGGCGTTCTCGACAATCGGCTGGATCACGAACGCCGGCACCAGCGTATCTTCCACGTCCTCGGACACATCGAACGTCGCAAGCACGCGGTCCTCGCCAAAGCGGGCCTTCTCAAAGGTAAGGTAGCGCTTGGTCTGTGCGACCTCGCGCGAGACCGGAATAAGCGATCCCGAGTTGTCGAGCGTGGCACGATAGAACGATGAGAACTCACGAAGCAGTTCGCGGGCCCGCAGCGGGTCGGTGCGCGTAAACGATGCAATGGTGTTCAGCGTGTTGAACAGGAAGTGCGGGTTAATCTGCGCCTGCAGCGCACGCACCTCGGCGCGCGCCGTGAGCTCCTTTTGCACCTCGAGCTCGTGGATGGCGAGCTGCGTGGACAAGATCTCGGCAAAGCCCGAGGCAAGCGCGTACTGGGTACGGTCGACGGCGCGCGGGGTCTTGTAGTAGAACTTGAGCGTGCCGACGGTACGATCGCCCACCTTGATGGGGGCGATAATGCCGGCGGGGACTTGGTTGTGCGAGCCGTCCGAGCCCACAACATCCACCATACGGTTGAACGACTGCACGATGCCATGTTCGATAACGTAGCGTGTGGCAAGCGTGTGGATGGGAGAATCTGGCAGTAGTTTTTCCTCAAACTCGCCCGCGCAGGCAAGCACGTTGTCCTCGTCGGTGATGGCCACCGTCATGGCGCGCGTCTCGGGCAAAATGCGCTGGCACACCAAACGCGCCGATTCCTGTGTCAAACCGCCCTTAATGTCCTCGAGCATGGCCGAGGCCACCGAGAGCGTCTCCTCGGTGTACTGGGAGCGCACCGAATCGGGATTGAGCGTCAAAAAGATAAAGATGCACAGAAAGATGCACAGCAGCGCGCAGGCAATCACCGTGGCGATCGGCTCGATACCGGTCACCAGGGCAAAAATAAAGTACACCAGCACACACATGGCGCAGGCAACGGCAATGATGCGAAAGATTGATATTGAACTATCGCGCTGGGCGCGGCGGTCGATCATTCGGCCCCCTCCAGGATACTGATCAGTTGTGCGTCACGCCAAAGCCCGTCCATGATCTTGGGCCAAAAGCTCTGGAAACGCAGGTAGCTTGCAGCGTTTTGGCGCGCATAGGCCTTTGCCTCGTCGATACCGTGGCGCCAGATGCGCAGGTAGCCTTCATGCTCGCGGGTAAACACGCTGCGGACCATAGCGGTCTTGCGCACGCGGTCGTCGAGCTCGCGCGAAATCCACGGGCCCGGGTAGGGCATGAGCGATGCCGCCGTAACGGGAATGAGCTCCTTTTGATGCGCGGCGAACGTCAACTTGGCCCGTTCGTAGTACCAACGGTATACATCCTGCATAAAGCGCGGTGAGCGCTTTTCGGACTCCGGAGGCAGATGGCGCACGGCCCACTCGTTATCGAACCACACGTCGTAGCCAAACATGCGCATGTTAAAGAGGTAATCCAAGTCCTCGCCGCGGGTGATAAACGGGTCAAAGGCCACACGCGTAAAGGCGCGGGCGTGCAGGGCCATCAGGCCGCCGCACACGTAGTTTGAGCGCGAGATGCGGGTGCCCGAGAGCGCCTTTTTCATCCAACGGTTGAACTCGATGCGCTTGGTCCACCAACGATGGCAGATGCCCGCCTTGTCTGTGGGGGCCAGCGGCGAGCCGTCGCGATCGTAAAAATAGCCACTCTTGACCAAGATCGGCAAGCCCTGACGCGTCTGCTGCCCCAACGCATAGGTCGCGCGCTTCATAAAGTCGGCGTCGATGACAGTCTCATCGTCATCCAAAAAGATAACCGCGTCATGCCCCAGCACCGCAGCGCAGGCCAGCCCCATGTTGCGGATGGCACCGTAGCCTCGCAGGCTCACGCACTCGCCCGAACCCTTGGGCGCGATCTGAGCAACCCGGTCTGCGATGCGCGAGGCCTGGGTGTTGGTGACAACGGTGACCTTGAGCGTGGGATGCGCGTCGACAATCTCGTGCACGCGCAGCGACACATCGGCTGTGGCAGAAACGGGACAGACCACCAAAAGGATGATGCGCGGGATGTCGCGCACCTGCTCAAGCGAGGCCAGGCAGCGGTCGAGTTCGGGATTGTCGGCGTTGAGTCGTGTCGAATGGTCATAGGTGCCAGGGGCGTTTGCGCGAGCGTCATCGCCCGCCCAATACGTTGGAATCACGACCGTGGCGTTCATGCCTTACCCTCCCTGCAACACAAAAACGGGACGCCGCCAAACACAGGCGACGCCCCGCGACCTAGCTGACTCCATCATACCCACTTGGGCTAATCA
>CABUMZ010000151.1 GCA_902492825.1 uncultured Collinsella sp. | reverse complement strand
TGCACGTCCACAGCCAACGCGAGTTTCTGGACTGGCTGCGCAGCGCCGGCTTTAGCGTCAACCCCAACGTGGCCCGTTGTGCCACGCCGGCCGAGGTTCACGAGTTCTGCGCTCAGGCGCTTGAGCACCGCGGTGACCTGGACTACGACATCGACGGCGTGGTCGTAAAGGTCGACAGCTTTCAGCAGCAGCTTGACCTGGGCTTTACTGCCCGCGCACCGCGCTGGGCCATCGCCTTTAAGTTCCCGCCCGAGGAAAAGCAGACCGTCCTGCGCGAGATTCGCATCCAGGTGGGCCGCACCGGCGTGCTCACGCCGGTCGCCGAGTTCGACCCGGTGACGGTTGCCGGCTCCACCATCGCGCGCGCCACGCTGCACAACATCGACGAGATTCGCCGCAAAAACGTGCGCGAGGGCGACACCATCATCGTTCACAAGGCGGGTGACGTGATCCCCGAGGTCGTGGGCCCGGTGCTCGACAAGCGCCCGGCCGATTCGGTTGACTGGCACATGCCCGAGGTCTGCCCCGTGTGCGGCAGCCCCGTGGTCCATGAGGATGGCGAGGTTGCCTACCGCTGCGTGTCCATCGACTGCCCCGCGCAGCTCAAGGAGCGCCTGCTCCATTGGGTGAGTCGCGGCTGTATGGACGTCGATGGCCTGGGCGACGAAATCGTCGACAAGATGATCGCCGCCGGGCTGATTCACGATGTCGCGGACTTCTACCAGCTCACGGTCGACGACATCGCCGGCCTGGACACGGGGCGCACCTATGCCAGCTCCAACAGCAAAAAGGGCGTCAAGAAGGGCGACCCCATTCCGGTGGGCCTCAAGACGGCCGAGAAAATCATCGCCGAGCTCAACAAGTCCAAGAGCCAGCCGCTCGGTCGCGTGCTGTTTGCCCTGGGCATCCGCCACGTGGGCAAGAGCGTGGGCGAGGCCATCGCCGAGCGATTCCTGTCGATCGACAAGCTTATCTTGGCGAGCGAAGAGGACATCGCCGAGTGCGAGGGCATCGGTCCCAAGATTGCGGCGAGCGTCAAGCAGTTCCTGGCCGTGCCCGAGAACCTTGCTGTGCTGGAGAGCCTGCGTCAGGCGGGTCTGTCGCTCGAGGTCGACTTGGGCGCCGCGCACGCGCAAGCCGCAGCCGACGCTGGCGTGGCGGGCGAGCTCGCCGACGCACAGCCGCTTGCGGGTCTGACCTTCGTGCTCACCGGCACGCTCGTCAACCGCACGCGCGACGAGGCGGGCGCGGCGCTCAAGGTGCTCGGCGCCAAGGTTTCGGGCAGTGTGTCAAAGAAGACGAGCTACCTGGTTGCCGGTCCCAAAGCAGGCTCCAAGCTCACCAAGGCCGAGCAGCTGGGCGTGCCCGTGCTGGATGAGGACGCACTCGAGCAGATCTTGGCTACTGGTCAGGTGCCCCAGGCTTAGCGCATTGATGGCCTAATTGAAGAACCGCCCGGAAGCATGATGCCTTCCGGGCGGTTCTTGCTTTGCTGGGGAAACCGGCACCGTGATCTGCGTCACATAGGTCGCGGGATCGTCGCTGATGATGTCATCGATCAGAGCAATCTCGCGTTGCTCCGCTACGCCATCAGTTTGTCAAAAGCTCCGCGGCGGTTGAGTACGGTAAACGCCATCACGCAAATGACTGCCGACAAAATCGATCCGCACGGCGAGGCGATACCCATGGGAAACAATGTATCGGAATAGGCGTTCGACAGCAGCCAGGCGCCGGGCACGCGAATGAGTGCCACGGCCAGCACGTTGTGCGCAAAGCCGATGTAGCTCTTGCCATACGCAGCGAAAAAGCCGCTAAAGCAAATGTGGATGCCGGCAAAGATTGCGTCGAAAATGTAGCTGTGCATATAGCCGGTACCGGCCGCGACCACCGCAGGGTCCTTGGCAAAAAAGCCAATAAACGCCGGCGCCACCAGCCACATCAGCACCGTGATCAGGCAGCCGTACACCACCGAGATCGTCATGGCGTCCTTGAGTACCTGACGTGCGCGGTCGCCCTTGCCCGCGCCGGCGTTTTGCGCCGTGAGCGCGCTGACGGTGGCACCCATGGAACTCGGCACAATGAACAAGAAACTGATCATCTTTTCGACCAGGCCTACGGCGGCGGCGTCGACGAGCCCTCGGTGGTTGGCGATGACGGTGATGAACATAAACGCCACCTGGATGCAGCCGTCCTGTACTGCCACGGGCACGCCGATCTTAAGAATGCTGCTGAGCACCTCGGGTTGGGGGCGCAGGTCGCTACGCTTAACGTGGATGTTCGTGCGGCGGCTCTTGAGCCACACAAGCGCGAGAGCAACGCTTGCCGTCTGGGCGGTTACCGTGCCGAGCGCCGCGCCCACGGGGCCGAGCCCCATGTGGCCGATAAACAGAAAATCGAGTGCGATGTTAATGATGCATGCCACGCCGATCACGTACATGGGCGAGCGCGAATCGCCCAAGCCGCGAAAGATGGCCGAGAGAATGTTGTATGCGGCGATAAACGGAATGCCGACAAAGCAGATACGCAGGTAGGCGGCGGTGCCTTCGACCGCCTCGGGCGGCGTGCCAATGAGCGCCACAACCTGCGGGCATAGTGCAAACAAGATGACGGCCAGTACCACCGAGACGCCCATAAACAGCGTGATGGTATTGCCGATGGCGGTCTCGGCGCGATCGAAGCGGCGCGAACCCACGGCGTGGCCGACGATAACCGTCGTTCCCATGGCCAGACCCACGAGCGTCACGGTAATGATATAGAGCGTCTGCGCGCCGTTGCCCACGGCGGTGATGCCGGCGGCGCCGCTAAACTGCCCCATCATGTACAGGTCGGCCATGCCGTAGAGCATCTGCAAAAAGTACGAGAGCATATAAGGCAGGGCAAAGACCGCGATGGTCTTGAGGACATTGCCGCGTGTGAGGTCGTGTTCCATGGGCGGGCGCTTTCTGGCTTGGGTCGTTTACGTACCAGTGTAGTGAAAACCCTACAACGATTGTAGAGTCAAGGTTCATGTTGGCGGCGGGGCGAAAAAGTCACGCTCGCGTTCATTTCCAATTGAATACGGGCGCGTGCCCTGTGAGCATGGCGTCTGCACTAGCCTTGCAGAAATCGATTTCGCATCACTTGACACCGCCGCACGGCGCGCCATAATACGTGGGTTTGCGAACAACGTTTGATGGGGGATGAACCTGCGTGCGCAATCTCAAGATTCTGTTTTCCTATCTGGGGGTATACCGCCGCGATGCCATACTCGGCATGCTCTTTGTGACGGCCGAGACGGCGCTCGAGCTGTTTATCCCGGTCATCATGGCAAATATCATCGACGTGGGCGTGCCCGCGGGCGACATCAACTACATGCTGTTGCAGGGCACGTATATGTTGGTATGCGCCGCATGTTCGCTGGTACTTGGCTTGGGCTATGCACGCACGTCTGCTCGCGTCGCCTCGGGGCTGGGCGCTAACCTGCGCGAGGCCGAGTATCGCAAGATCCAGACGCTCGCTTTTGGCAATCTGGACAACTACGATGCCAGCTCGCTGGTCACGCGCATGACCACCGACATTACCGTTATCCAAAATGCCATCGGTAACGGCTTCCGCCCCATGGTGCGCGGCCCGGTGACGCTTATCGTCGGCCTTATCTATGCACTGGTACTGTCGCGCCCGCTCGCCACGGTCTTCGCGATTATCCTGCCCGTGCTGGCGATTGTGCTGGGCGTCATCACCTACCGCGTGAGCCCGCTCTACCGTCAGCTGCAGACCTCGATGGACCATCTCAACGGCGTGGTACAGGAAGACCTCACCGCCGTGCGCGCCGTCAAGGCGTATGTGCGCGCCGAGCACGAGGGGGCCAAGTTCGACACCGTCAACACCGAGCTCGCGCACACGGCGACGAAGACTTTCGGCAACGCCGTGCTCAACCTGCCGGTGTTTCAGCTGTCGATGTACGTGGCCGCCATTTCGATCCTGTGGATCGGCGGGCGCATGATTATCGCCGGCGATCTGGGCGTGGGCTCGCTCACGGGCTTTATGAGCTACGTGCTGCTGATCATGAACTCGCTCATGATGATCTCCAACGTGTTTTTGCTGCTCACGCGCGCGCTCGCCAGCGTGGAGCGCATTTCGCGCGTGATCGACGAGCAATCGCTCATCCAGGCGCCTGCGGCAGACGCGGCTGTGCACGAGGTCGCCGACGGAAGCGTCGAGTT
>CABUMZ010000150.1 GCA_902492825.1 uncultured Collinsella sp. | reverse complement strand
AACCCGCGACCCCAACCTTGGCAAGGTTGTGCTCTACCAACTGAGCCATGTCCGCATATGTAAAACAAAACGGGCGCCGGAGCGCCCGGATGTTGCCTGGAGGCGAAGCCCGGATTCGAACCGGGGGTAAAGGCTTTGCAGGCCTCTGCCTTACCACTTGGCCACTTCGCCGAAAAAGGACCGCCTAAACGGTCCGGAAATGCAATGGAGCGGACAACGGGGCTCGAACCCGCGACCCCAACCTTGGCAAGGTTGTGCTCTACCAACTGAGCCATGTCCGCTTGCGGGTTATTAATTTACGCGAGTTGTCCAAAAGACGCAAGTACTTTTTTCAAAAAACTTGTCTGCCGCATGTTCTTAATAGCCAAACGCGCTAAAGCGATTGGCTAGGCACACGATTCCAGCGCTCCGCTAAACAGCTTCACCATCTGCACGCGCGTGCCGGCGCCGTCCGTACGACGAGCAACCTCCACGTTATCGACGAGCATACGCATAAGCTTGATACCACGGCCGCGTTCCTCAGATGCAACCGGCTCGCTCGTTTCATCGATAGAATAGCCGGCACCTCGATCAAGCACCTCAACCACAACGCGATCGCCATAGGCCTGAACCGTCAGGACGCACCCGATACCGCCCGCATGGTCATAGGCATTACCCAGCGCCTCCCCCGACGCCAATGCGACATCGTAGCGCTCGTCACGGCGCAACGGAAGCGATTCAAGGAGTTCGGCGATGCGATGTCGGTAGTATGGAAGATTCTCGATACCCTGACGGACCTCGACGCTCTTACTCCAGCGAGGCAGCTCCCCCACCGGAATGGCGGGAATAGACTCCCGTGCCGGCCCCGCGACATGAAGGATATCGACAAGACGAGCAATCTCCAAAAAGCGAACAACTTCACCTGATGCATTGACGAGCGAAAGCAGGCCTTCTCGCCTCATGAGCTCACGAGCGCGCGTAAGCAGGAATGCCAAGCCCGTCGAATCGATAAAGCTAACAGCCTGACAGTTGATGACAACACGACGCACGCCGCGGCCAATCAAAGCATCCAACCGCCGACGCAGCACAGGCACCGTGGCGATGTCGATATCGCCTGGTGGCGTCAAAACCGCTATGTCATTCCACTCATTCATACGACCATGGTTCCCCAAAAAAGCCCACTCGATGCATTCGTTTCCCCAACCGTGCGGATTCAGCCCGTTCAGCGCCGTCTATGAACGACCCCGTAAAAACTCAAGGGACACCAATGCAATGTCATCGTCCAGCGCCGATTCGGTAAATCGGTCAAGCTCGCCCAAGACCTTGCCGCAAATGCCCGACACGCCCTCCCCCGAAACAGAAAGCAGAAGATCGCGCAAGCGCTGCTCGCCAAAGAACGCTCCGGTGCGGTCGCGGGCCTCAATCGTTCCATCCGTATACATGAAGAGCATGTCGCCGGGGGCGAACGTAAACACGCCTGTCTCGTACACCATACTCTCAAAGGCACCGATTACACCCGATTGGCATCCAAGTAGCTCGACCTCTCCCCCACGAGCCTCGCCGCCACCCAGTGGCATCGACTCTGGCCTGATGACCATGGTCGGAGGATGGCCCGCCGAACAATACGTTGCGCGTCCGGCTTTCAGGTCAATCTTGGCGATAAAGGCTGTCACGAACGTCTCGACCCTCGAAAAGCCTATGAGCATACTGTTAAGGGAGCGTGCCATGCGGGCCGGTCCAGCGCCCTCCCACGCATATGCCGTCAGGGCCGTCTTGACGAGCGCGGACATCGATGCGGCCTCAATGCCTTTGCCAGACACATCACCCAGAATCATGACGGCGCAGTCGTCGGGAAGACGGATGAGCGTATAGAAATCGCCGCCGACCAACGCCGAGTTCGTGGCCGACAGGTACACCGAATCGGTTGCGATACCCGGAACATCCCCCAGGGAATTTCTCATGCCGATCTGAAGGGTCTGAGCGATATGACGCTCCTCGCGCTTTTGAGATTCACCTTCGTAGATCAGTTCAAAGTCATGCGCCAAGTGCACCAAGTAGTCATATTCAAGGTCATCAATCGGCTCTTGGCTGCCATCACGAAGCAGTAGCGCGCGCGTCGTCGGGCTCTTCGCAACAGAAGCAGGAACAATTGCGTCGTTACTGTGCTTGCCATCACCCTTAGAGCGTGGTCGCCCCGCCTCGATGCCGGAGTCGACGTAGAGACCTTGACAAGGCAGACCATGCGCCCTAAGCCAGCCTCCCATAGGCATCGATTCGTCAACGCGAGTTATACGGACGTGTTTAAGGTCCTCGGCACTCGTACCGCCCAAAACAGATGCCTCAAAGCCATCAGGGCCAGCCCCCAGACGTGCCGCTGGCGCCGTCGTGGAAAAGAAAAGCTTCTCGGGATCGTCCGGCAAAGCAACGCGACTGCCGCCTTCAAAATCTATGACGTAGGAATCCAGACTGGCGTCATACTCAACAGGGCAAAAATGGCAGTTGAGCATATTGCAGATCTCGGACGATACCGCCTGGGTAGCCGCGACGGAATCGTCTAGAAAGGTAAACAACTCATCACGTAAGACATTGAGCGAGCGGCCAAGCTCGGCCGTGCGACGAGAGCGAAGACTCGATGCCATGCCGACCAGTTGGATAGACAAGTAATCGCAAATGACCTCGAGTACATTAACGTCATAGGCGAGCGGTGCCTGGGGGCGTTTCCAACCAACTTCCAGCACGCCAAGGATCTGCGTACCGTAAAAAACGGGAAGACAGATCTCGCTGCGGTACGGAGGCATATCCTGCATGCGCAACAGGTGCTTAGAACGATTGTCCAGGTCCATAAACATACCGGAGGCGGCCTTATCACCCTTAAGGTCCTGTTGAATCGACAAGCGACAGGCACGCGACTCACGAAGAACATACGTCGGAATGCCAGCGCCATACGGCAAAAACTCAGGCAGGTAGCTGTCGTACAGCTCCTTGGAAACACCGCGAAGTTTAAAACCGCCGCTCTCAGAAAAATAGATAGCAGCACCCGAAGCATCGAGCGTTCCTACAAGCTGGTTCAAAACGGTATCAAGTAGGCTGGGCAGCTCATCGGAGCCCACGGTACTCATAATGACCGAGAGCGTGCCAGAGAGGCGCTTGTTAGCCACTCTAAGCTCCGAAAGAGCACGCTTGAGCTGACGGTCGTGCGAATACTGTTCTTCGATGCTATGGAGCGCCACCAGGACACGTGGCGCACGGCGCCCAAAGATGCGTGGAGGCGTTACGGAGCCCGCACGAACCAAGACGGGGATAAAGGAGCCGTCACTCAGCTTGAGCATCAGTTCGTTCTCGGAGCCATCAGTTTCAAATGGCAGACGATGTTCCGTCGCACGTTCAAAAGCGGACGAGTACAGGACGTCTTTAACATCTCCACCAATGACGTCGGCGCGTTCCTCGCGCATCAAACCAAGTAAGCGATTATTCACATGCAGAATGGTTCCGTCGAGCTCGCAGATGATGACAGCATCGCTCGTGATCTCGACTAGTTGGGCAACGTCTGCCCACTCGTTGCGTTCAAGCGTTTCCATCGTGGACCCCACCGTCTATCGGTAACAAAAAAGCCTCCGAAGAGGCTTCTCAAATGCGATGGTGTCGGAGGCGGGACTTGAACCCGCATGACCAAAAAGCGGTCACTAGCACCTCAAGCTAGCGCGTCTGCCAATTCCGCCACTCCGACATGCTATGTTGTTGATTCGCGGTTCGTTTTGTTAGACCCGCGCGTTCAACGAGGAAGATAATAACCTATGATTCGAGAACTGTGCAAGCACTTTTTTCAAAAAAGTTTACGAATTTGTAAATGCGCAGGTAAATCCGTGTGTCCGGCCCCGAATCGGTGTTGCCTCCCGGCGCGTCCTCGGGCATGAGCGATATTTTGTTGCGCACTTCGTGCTGCAAAATATCGCTCCCCCTGCGGAATGCGCCGGGAGGCAACACCGATTCGGGGCCTGCAAATACATACTTCAGGCACAGTTCTCAAACATGTTCTGGGGGCTGATGCAAATTTGGTGGCTCGGCTTTGCCGAGCCCTTATATAAGGAGGCCGGAGCTAAAGCTCCGGCCTCACTAACTTTCCTATTAGATAAAGTGAGCGATCGAGGAATCGCACTCCCCCTGCCGAGTTGCCGCAGGGCCCGCCCTGAAGTTACTTTTCAGAACACTCCGCACTGATATTTTCTGTATTGAAGACGTCGATGATGCACCCGTATACCATTG
>CABUMZ010000149.1 GCA_902492825.1 uncultured Collinsella sp. | reverse complement strand
GGTGGAAATCTAGTCCTTAAACAGATAGCCCACGCCGCGGACGGTGGTGATGTGCGCCGCGATCTGCGGACCCACCTTGGAGCGGATGCGTCGGATGTGCACGTCGACGGTGCGCGTGCCGCCGCAGTACTCAAAGCCCCACACGCGGTGCAGCAGCACCTCGCGGCTGTAGGCGCGGTTGGGATGCGTCGCCAAAAAGCTCAGCAGCGAGTACTCCATCAGCGTCAGGTCGATGGGCTCGCCATCGAGCGTTACCTGGTAGGTAGCCAGGTTAATCTCGAGGTTATCGATGTTGAGTACATCGTCGGCGGTGACGGTCTCCTCCTCGCCCATCAGGCGCTGCGCGCGAGCCTTGAGCTCGTTGGGCGTCGCCGTGGGGCATACAAAGTCGGCATGCGCATGATTGGGCAGGCGCAAGGTACCGAGCGCCTCGTCGTCGACGATCACCAGCATGGGGACGCCGCCGCGATCGTCAAGCCACTTGGCAATCTGATCGATGCGGTCGCTGCGGATGCCATCGGAATCGAGGATCAGCAGGTCAAAGTCGTGCGCCGCAGTCGGCGAATCGGGGGTTGCCAGGCTCACCTCGACACCCAGGGTAGTCGTCAAGCTGCGGGCAAACTCGTGGAAGCGCGTCGTGCGCGCCATGAACAGGGCACTCTTTTCGGACATATCGGCCTCCAAAGAAATGAGCTCAATCGTACTGGAACAAGCCAGCGCGATTAGGAGTTCGCCAGGTAGTGCTTGATCTCCCACTCGGTGATCGTAGACTCAAACTTATGCCACTCGTCGCGCTTCTTTTTGAGGAAGAAGCTGTGGATGTGCTCGCCGAGGGCATCCTTCATAAACTGCGAGTCCTCAAACACGTCGAGCGCCTCTTTGAGCGAACGCGGCAGCGGCGTGTAGCCGGCCTCGAGCATCTGACGGTCGGTGAGCTTGAGCGTCTCGGCCGTTGCCTCGGGCGGGAGCTCCAACTTGCGCTCGATGCCGTCCAGACCAGCCGCCAGCGTGACGGCGTTGACCAGGTACGGGTTGGCCATGGGGTCGGGGCTGCGAAGCTCGATGCGCGTGGACAGCTGCTTTCCGGGCTTGTAGACCGGGATGCGGACCATGCTCGCACGGTTGCGCAGGCCCCATGTGGCGTACTGCGGCACGGAGTCGCCGCCCGTGGTGATGCGCTTGTACGAGTTGACCGTAGGGTTGGTGATGGCGCTGATCTCGCGCGCGTGCGCCAGGATACCGGCCATGTAGTGTTTGGCGATATCGGAGAGATGGTACTTCTCGTCGTCCTCGCCCCAAAAGACGTTGTTGCCGTCGTGGTCGAATAGCGACTGGCACAGGAACATAGCACTGCCGTCCTCGCCTGCCAACGGCTTGGGCATAAAGGAGGCGTGGCAGCCGCTCTCGTAGGCCTGCTGCTTAATGATGAGCTTGGCCGTGGTGATGGCGTCGGACATGCTCAGGGCCTCGGCGTGGCGCAGGCTCATGCCGTGCTGCGAGCGACCAGCGGCATGGAAGGTGTACTCCACGGGCACGGACATCTTCTCGAGCGTGAGGACCGTGTTACGACGCAGGTCGCGAGCGGCATCGCTCACCGAAAGATCGAAGTAGCCCACGTTGTCGAGCGGCTCGGGGGTGTGCTCGTCGGGGAAGTAGTAATACTCCAGCTCGGCGCCCACGTTGAGCAGATAGCCGGCCTTCTCGGCCTTGCGGAACATGCGGCGCAGGGCATCGCGTGGGTCGCCGGCAAACGGCTTGCAATCGGGGGTGCACACGTCGCAGAACACACGGGCGACGCCATTGTGACTCGGGCGCCACGGCAGGATCTGGAAGGTCGAAGCATCGGGGAATGCGAGCATGTCGGCTTCCTCGGGCGTGGCAAAGCCCTCGATGGCGGAGCCGTCAAAGCCAATACCCTCCTCAAAAGCGACCTCGAGGTCCTCGGGGCTAATGGCAAAGTTCTTGAGGCGGCCGAGAATGTCGACAAACCACAGACGCACAAAGCGGATGTCGCGCTGCTCCACAGAGCGGAGTACGTAATCGATGTTCTGCTGGTTCATGTCGCTCCCCTTTCTTTCGGGCGGGTTTCGACTGGTCTATATCGCAGATACTATCGCAGAAAAATGTTTCCGCAGGGTTAAAGCGTATCAAGCGCTCAAAAAACGTGCGCGAACAGGCTGATATGGCAAGTGACTATCGTTCGGATTCGGAGACAATTTGTCTACAGGCTCGTTCCAGCGCAGGGAACTCCATCGTCACTGCATCCCAAACAACCGAGCGGTCGACATTGCCGTAATCATGCGCAAGATAATTTCTCATGCCGACAATTCCACGCCACTCAATTTCGGGATGAAGCCGCTGCGAGCGTTCCGACAATTTGCCCGCTTCTTCCGTCACCCTAAGCGCACACATCAAAAGGGAGTCCGCCAACGCCCTCGTCCGCACGTCATTCGCATGCAGAAACTGGTCCTCGGTGATATCAAAAGCCTTGATGCGCTCGTTCGTTTCGGAGATGGCCTCCAAAACCTCTTGGGCGCGAAGGCTGTCTGACTTACGCGCGATCATAGAGGATCACTCCTTCGCGCTCGATTACCGCGGCAAGATCGTCATCAAGATAGTCACTCGAGACGAGGTCAACCTGCCTCCCGGTTTTTTTGCGCACCGCCTCACCAAATGCCGACAGCGCGAAAAGACCAAAGCCCCGCTCGCGATCGACTTCGAGGCGCAAGTCAATATCACTATCGGCATGCGCCTCGCCACGGGCATACGAACCAAATAGAATCACGGTTTTGATGGCGGGAATCGTGCTGGCTGCCTCGCGGACGGCGGACTCAATCTGGGCAGTATCCAAAATGCCCGCCGCGGCGCTTTCGCTCGCAGAGCTTTTACCAAGTGAAGGAACAAACGGCAGAGAGCGCTCGCGCAGCATCTGCCTCATAAACATATTGACCGCAACAGACGAAGTCATGCCAAGCTCTTCGCACAGTTCGGCAAATGAGTCTTTAATTGACGAGTCCACTCGCACACTCAGCACAGACGCAGCCATGGATACCTCCTGTATGACATTGTCTATATATTATCATACAGACTAGCGCGAGGTCGATGCGCGGTGTTCGATGTGGCCGGGGATCTCGATGCGTTTGGGGGCGAGCTTTGCGGCCTCGCCCACAGTAGTGGTAACAACGTCGATGCGCTCGGACAGGCGCTCGACCACGCGCTCGGCGATGGAAAGGGTGTCTTGAGCGGCCGTGGTCACGCCGCCAAAGAGCACATGGTTCCAGGGATAGTCGTCAAACGTCGCGATCTTGAGGCCAGCTGGCAATGAGGGTCCCAGCTGTGCTAGCGCCTCGGTCAGACGCAGGAAGACCAGGCCGTTGACGGCAATGAGGCCGAGTTTTTTGCCCGCATAGCCGCGGATGGTCTCATCCAAGCGGCCGACGCCCGTGGCACCGCCGTCGGCTAGGGTGACGACCTCGCCCGCAAGGCCGCGGCGCGAAAGCTCGTCGGCAAAGGCCTCGGCGCGCTCGCGACGGACGGGGCTGTCGTCGCTCGCCTCGGTGAGCAGGCACAGGCGCTCGCTGCCCGCAGCGGCCAAGGCGTCTATCAAGCCGGCGACCAGCTCACGGTTGTTAGATGTCACCAGATCGACACCGCCGTTGGCAACGTCGCGGTCGAGCAGCACAACGGGCAGGCGTCCCGCTGCCGCGGTGATCGCCTCGTCATTGTCTCCGCAGGTATTGACGACCAGACCGTCCACGCCAGCATCGATAAGTCTGGCGAGCGACTCGGCCTCCTTTGCGGGGTCGTTGCCGCTAATGGCCGTCATGAGCGAGCAGCCGCGCGCGGCGGCGCTGGCGGAAAGTCCTTCGAGCATGGCGCTGGAGAACGGGTTGGCGATGTCGGCCAGGATCACGCCGATGAGGTTGGTACGCGAGCTGCGCAGATTGCGCGCAGCGGCACGCGGGCGATAGCCGGTGCGCTCGATAACCGCCGCGATGCGAGCACGGGTTTCCTCGGTCATTTGCCCGGGGCGGTTGTTGAGATAGCGCGAGACCGTGGCCGGACTCACGCCCGCCTCGGCGGCAATGTCCTTGATTCTCATCTGCGCCATAGCGCACCCCGTTTCCCAATGTCGGCAGTCTGAGCCATTTTAGACATTTTTTAAAAATCTCGGTTGCAAAACGCTGTAGGTGAGTATACTACAACTCGAAACGAAACCGATTTCGTAAACCGATTTCGGCAAGCGTTGGCACGCAGGTGCAAAGACGCACCCTACCG
>CABUMZ010000148.1 GCA_902492825.1 uncultured Collinsella sp. | reverse complement strand
CGGGCGCGAGTTGACATATTTACCCATGACGCGGCGTGAACTGGTGAGCCGTATGAGCACAAAGACCGTAATCGGCAGCTGAAGCGACAGCAGTGCCTGACTCCAGATGAGACCTTCAAAAGGATTTGGGACGACCAGACACGCCGCCACTGCGCCGGCGAAACAGGCCGCCACCCCGATCGAGGAATGTCGGTCGTGGATGTCGTATTCCTCGTCGAACATGCCCGTGGTGATGGTGCCTGCCGCCATGCCCGCTGTCACGCTGCTCGATAGTCCCGCGAACAGCAGCGCTACCGCAAAGATGGTCGAGCTCGCCGGGCCCAAGATGGGGGAGAGCGTGGCCGCTGCGACGGCGAGGTCGTCTACGACAATGCTGTGCGCAAAGAAGGTCGTTGCGGCCAGGATGACCATGGCCGAGTTGATTGCCCAGCCCACGCCCATCGAAAAGAGCGTGTCGAAGAGCTCGTAGCGCAGACGTTCCTCGATAACCTGCTCGCCTTGGCCTTCGAAGTGCATGGATTGGATGACCTCGGAGTGCAGGAAGAGGTTGTGAGGCATAACGACCGCGCCTAGGACACTTACGATAATCGCGGCCGAGCCGGTGGGCATACTGGGTGTGATCCAGCTTGCGGCGGCCTGCGGCCAGTCGACCTTGACCAGCGTGAGCTCAGCCAAAAACGAGAGTCCTACCACGCCTACGAAGGCGATGATCCATCGCTCGGCGCGCTTGTAGGAGCTCGTCATGAGCATCGCCATCGATACTGCCGCCACGATGACGCAGCCCGCGCGCACGGGCAGCCCAAAGAGCATTTGAAGGGCAATCGCGCCACCCAGGACTTCGGCCATGGCGGTGGCGATGGTCGCGAGATAGGCACTGGCGAGCACCGTGCGCCCAACGAAGCGGGGGAGAAAGCGGGTCGTGGCCTCGGCAAGGCAGGCGCCCGTGGCGATGCCCAGGTGCGCCGCGTTGTGCTGCAAGACGATCAGCATGATCGTGGACAGCGTGACGATCCACAGCAGCGCGTAGCCAAACTGCGAGCCGGCGGCCATGTTGGAGGCCCAGTTGCCCGGATCGATAAAGCCGACGGTCACGAGCAGCCCGGGGCCGATATGCCGGGCGATATCCAGACCTCCGTGGCCTCCGGTGCGGTGCGAGCCAAAGTGTTGTTTGAGATGGTTGAGCATGGTGAGCTCCTGCGTGCCGTTTGTTTGACGCCGCAAAGGATACCCGTTTTATGCTAAAAAGTTAACCAAGACTAACAAAATTGTTGTATTTGAATAGGATGGTGAAAGGGGATTACCGAAATGTCTTGATCTGTAACAACTAAGGATGGAAATTGGGTCTAGGTGTTACAGATCAAGACAGGAAGAAATGGTCCTATGGAATATCTCGATCTGTAACAGTTAGCTGCAAAAACCGGCCCTTCGTGTTACAGATTGAGATAAACCAAAACTGTCCTGCAGAAAATCTCAATCTGTAACATCTAAGCGCCAAAATCGGCTCCTCCTGTTACAGATTGAGATGTTTGAAGCGGTGAGTTTACAGGTCGAACTTGGGCCCTTGTTGCCGTCCTTGAGGTCGGCGGTGTCCACTCGTAGGGCGTGCGTTACGCGATTGTTTCGAAACGGGCGGGAAACACAACGGGCCGGCGATGCTCCTAGTATGCCTAGTCAACTGACTGTCTAACACCTAGGGGAGGATCGCGATGCAGGCAGATTCCGCTCAGCAGCAGGGCCTTTATCGCCCCGAATTCGACCACGATGCATGTGGCATCGGCGCGCTTGCCGATATCAACGGCGAGCGCCATCACCAGATTCTGGACGACGCACTGTCCATTCTGGTCAACTTGGAGCACCGCGGCGGCACCGGACTCGAGAAGAACACCGGCGACGGCGCTGGCATCCTGTTCCAGGTTCCGCATCATTTTTTCCGCAAAGAGGCCCAAAAGTGCGGCCAGATTCTGCCGGCAGAGGGCGACTATGGCGTGGCCATGCTGTTCTTCCCACAGGACGACAAGGGCGTAGAGGATGCCCGTCGCGTGTTTGAGGAGGGCTGCGCCGAGACCGGCGTGCCGCTGCTCTTTTGGCGCGAGGTGCCGGTCGACCCGCACGACCTGGGCGAGACGGCCCGCGCCTGCATGCCCACCATCCTGCAGGCCTTCCTGGGCCGTCCGGACGACACGCCTGCCGGCGACGCCTTCGAGCGCCGCCTGTACGTGTGTCGCCGCACCATCGAGAAAAAGGCCGACGCCGAGTTCGCCCTGCGCGACAAGATCTTCTACGTGTGCTCCATGAGCTCGCGCACCATCGTGTACAAGGGCATGCTGGTCGCCACGCAGATGCGCCGCTTCTTCATCGACCTCAACGACGCCGCCGTCAAGACGGCCGTGGCGCTCGTTCACTCGCGCTACTCCACCAACACCACGCCCAGCTGGGAGCGCGCGCACCCCAACCGCTTTATCATCCACAACGGCGAGATCAACACCCTCAAGGGCAACGTCAACTGGATTCGCGCCCGCGAACCCAACCTGTATAGCCCCGTGCTGCAGCATGATCTTGAGCGCGTGATGCCCATCATCAACCGCGAGGGTTCCGACTCCGCGATTCTGGACAACGTGCTCGAGTTCCTGGTCATGAACGGTCGCCCGCTCACGCGTGCCGCGTCCATGTTGCTGCCCGAGCCGTGGGACCACAACGACAGCCTGAGTGAGGAGCGCCGCGCCTACGACGCCTACCAGTCCATGCTCATGGAGCCGTGGGACGGTCCTGCCGCCATCGCCTTTACCGACGGCCGTACCCTGGGTGCCGCTCTCGACCGTAACGGCCTGCGCCCGGCTCGCTACTATGTGACGCGCGACGGTCGCTTTATGCTGGCAAGCGAGGTGGGCACCATCGAGGTGAGCCCCGAGAACATCCTGACGAGCGGCTGTCTGGGACCGGGCCAGATGCTCGAGGTCGATTTTGCCCGCGGCCGCGTCATCTACAACGACGAGCTGCGCGCCCGTTACGCCAAGGAAAAGCCCTATCGCGACTGGATCGCCGAGGAGACGCTGACCGTCGACGCGCTCGACAAGCCCGTCGCGCCCACGCCCGCCGAGGATACCGAGGTGCCCGCCGCCGTGCGCATGGCCAAGCTCGGGTATCACTGGGATGATGTTGACGAGGTCGTGCGTCCCATGGCCCAGCAGGGCAAGGCCCCGCTCGCCTCGATGGGCATCGATGCGCCGCTGGCCTGCCTGTCCAAGAAGACGCGTTCGTTCTTCGACTACTTCTATCAGCTGTTCGCCCAGGTCACGAACCCGCCGATCGATGCCCTGCGCGAGCACATGGTGACTTCGACCACGCTCTACCTGGGCAACCACGGCAACCTGCTCGAGGATTCCCGCACGGCCTGCCAGCTGGTGCGCTTGGAGCGTCCGCTGCTGAGCGAGGAGGAGTTCGAGCGTATCTGCGCCATCGACCGCGTGGGCTTTAAGCCCCGCCGTTTCCGTGCCGTCTACCGCCGCGACGCCGGCGAGGGCGCGCTGCAGGCTGCGCTCAAGCAGCTTGCAGAGGATGTTGAGGCTGCGGTCCGCGACGGCGTGAACATCGTGGTGTTGAGCGATCGCGCCGCTGCGGGTGAGGTGCCCGTGCCGTCGCTGCTCGCCGTGGGCTGCGTGCACAACCACCTGATCCGCGCCGGCGTGCGTACCTTTGCCGACATCGTGGTGGAGTGCGGCGACGCCGTGTCTCCGCACGACTTTGCGGCACTGGTGGGCTACTCCGCGAGCGGCATCTATCCGTACAACGCACATGCGTGCATCCGCGATCTGGCGGCACGCAGCGACCTGGACGTGACGGCCGAGCAGGGCATCGCCAACTACAACAAGGCTGCGACCGCCGGCATCGTTTCCATCATGTCCAAGATGGGCATCTCCACGGTGCAGAGCTACCATTCGGCGCAGATCTTCGAGGCCGTGGGCTTTACGCCGGAGTTCGTCAACGCGTACTTCGCCGGCACGGTGAGCCGTGTGGGCGGTATGGGTGTCGAGGACGTCGAGCGCGAGCAGAATGAGCACTACGACGCCGCGCTCGCTATCCTTAAGAGCCCGGCTCCCGATCAACTGCCCACGCTGGGTCTGACCAAGTGGCGCCCGCTCGGCGGCGAGGATCACCTTATCGACCCGCAGACCGTCTACCTGCTGCAGACCGCCTGCCGCGAGGACAGCTACGACACCTTTAAGGAGTACAGCGCCCGCCTGCACCGCACCGGCCGTGCCGTGCGCCTGCGTGACCTGCTGGACTTTA
>CABUMZ010000147.1 GCA_902492825.1 uncultured Collinsella sp. | reverse complement strand
CCATGCGGCCATCGACGAACATCGAAAGATCGTGGACGTTGTCGCGAGCGCCCGAGAGCAGCTCGACGCTCTCCTTGATGCCGGTAGCGAAGTGCGCATGGCTGGCGATGATGTACTGTCTCATTCTGTGTTCCTCTCAATAGCCCGGCACGTTCCCGCACCCGTTTTCTTTAGTAGTCGAACTGGTGATAGTAGCGACGATACTTGAGGTTGTGCTTGGTGACCGTCTCGTAGTAGCGAGCCAGGCGGTCGGTCACGAGCACCGTCAGGATCCACGGGGAGACGATGACGCGGAACTCGTCGTCAAGGCCGGGGATCGCGAACTCGGCGGTGTCGATGACGTTGATGTCGGTGTCGCCGGTCACGCCGCGGGTCAGGAACGCGCGGACGCGCTCGTCGAGCTTGCGGTTCTCGTCCTCGCCCATGAACAGGAAGACCGGGACGCCGGGCTCCACGAGCTCGAGGGTGCCGTGGAAGAAGTCTGCCGAGGTGATGTAGCGGGTGCGCTTCCACTGCATCTCCTCGAGGATGCACATCGAGAACAGGATCGTCTCGCCCCACAGGGCGCCGGAGCCGATGAACATGGTGTAGTCGGCCAGGGCGTACTTCTTGGCGAGCTCCTCGGCGCGCGGCTCGAAGCGCTTGCGGATATCGAGCATGTCCTTCCAGATGTCCTTGGTCTGCTCGATAAACAGATCGAACTTGGGGAAGCAGCCGCGGCGGTTGAGCAGGCGCAGGCCGAAGCAGTCGGCGAGGTAGTAGCCCTTCTCGCAGCCGCCGGCGCCGTGGTCGGAGGCCATCATGACGCAGTTCTCGGCGCCCACGGCCTGCCCGATCTTGCCCTCGGGGTTGGTCATGGCGAAGACGCGCACGCCCATCTCCCTCATCTTGCCGACGGCCTCGAGCACCTCGGGGGTGGTGCCGGACTCGGAGGCGGTCAGCACGACGGACCTGTCGGTCATGCGCTTGTGGCCCATGACGTTCCACTCGGCGGCGTGGATCAGGTAGACCTCGAGGTCGCGGTCGCCGAACTTGTTCATGAGGTACTCGAGCTGCATGAGCTCGTCCCAGGTGCCGCCGACGCCCATCAGGAAGACGGCGTCGTAGCCCTCCTCGTGCACGCGGTCGGCCAGGGCGGTCATCTTCTTGCCGGCCTCGTAGACGTTCCTGCCGTCCTCGAGGTAGCCCTCCTGGTCGAAGTGCATGATCTCGATCTTCTCGGTCTCCTTCATGTGTGTCCTCCCATCACATGTGCGCAATTCTATACATCGCGCTTCTTGCTGATGCCATACGATTGCTTGTTATTTAATACCAATCCAAACTCACGGAGATTTGCGGCGAACGGTCGGTTTCCTCGCCCGAGTGGTATTACAACGCCAATAGTTGTCTATTTCGAGCGCTGCTGCCAACGGGCGCTCCACAACTCGCCGGCTATAAAAGCGTTGCGCCAGACCCGCCCAAGCGTTTCCGGCGCAACCGCGCAGTTGAGTTATTCGGCTTCCATCTCCGCTGTCACACGGCGATACATCTCGATAACCTGAGTCGTCGCCTTGGACGGATCCTGATAGTAGCGGCCATCACACGTCTCGGCCGAGACATAGCCCGTATAGCCGTGGCGCATGAGTGCCTCGAGGTCGGCACGCATATCACGCTCGCCGTCGCCCCAGGCAAGATGCGTCGTGCCGCCGCCCACATCTACAAAGTGGGTGTGAACGATCTTTTCGCCCAAAACCTCAAAGTAGCCGTCGATCGTGTCGCCGGCAACTTCCATGGCGCCAAAGTCGATACAGGCCTTCAGGTTGGGACGATCGACCGCCTCGAGGATGCGCACGACATCCTGTGCGGTGTTGACCAACACGGGCGCCGACGGCTGCAGGGCCTCGAGCGCGACGCGAATACCGCGCGTATCGGCGTAGTCGCACACCGAGCGCAGCATGGCAACGCTGCGGGCCCAGGCGTCCTCAGCCGGCTCGTCCAGATAGGCCCAACCACTCGTCACCAGAATCTGCGGCGCGCCCAACTCAACGGCTACGTCGATCACATTCTTAAAGTACGAGAGGATGCGTTTTTGGCCCGCCTCACCGCGCACCGCGACGTTCCACGGCTTGGGGTTGTTCTGCTCGGGGCACACGCACACGATCTTGATACCGTATTGGGCGGCAAGATCGCGAATCTTATCCACCGAATCGTGCTCATGGCAATCCACATACAGGTGCATCGAGCCGGTCCACAGCTCGATATTGCGATAGCCGGCCTCACCTGCAGCCTTAAAAAACGTCTCGATGCTGTAGTAACGATGGTTGATGTTCATGAGCGAAAGCTCGGGTACGACCATAGCCCTCCCCTTTCGTACGGAGTTTTAAAAAACAGGGGGCCGCCGCAGATGCGACAAGCCCCCAAAGATCGACGCAACCGTTAGACGCGATGGAAGCGCGATTCGAACATATTAGGCAAGCACGCCAAAGTAAGCGCCGATGATGCCCACGACCATGGTGCAGAGGATCAGGACCATCGGGTTGATCTTCTTGGAGAGCAGCCAATAGTAGAGCCAGAAGGCGGCCATGCCGAGCATACCGGGCATGATACCGTCCAGGATGTCCTGGAGAGTCTGGGCAGAGTCGCCCTGACCAATGGCGATGGGCAACGAAGCCCAGAACATGTCCTTGCTCATGGCGCCGACGACCATGACGCCGACAATGCCGACGCAGGCCATGATCTTTTGCATCAGGCCGGTCTTCTGAGCCTCGTCGAGGAAGCCAATGCCTAGCTCATAACCCTTGATAGCGCCAAAGATACGAATCAGGAACGCCGGGATGTTGTAGACGAGCAGGAAGGCGATGGGGCCAAAGACGTTGCCGGCCTGGCACAGGCTGATGCCCACGGCAGCGGCGACGACGCGCAGGGTGGACAGGAAGAAGGAGTCACCCAGGCCGGAAAGCGGACCCATGAGGGCGGCCTTGATGTCGTTGACGCTCTCGGGCTCAACCTCGCCACGAGCGACCTTTTCTTCCATGGCCATCGCGATGCCACCCACGAAGGGAGCGAGCTGCGGGGTGATGTTGAAGAATGCGCTGTGACGGTGCAAGGCCTCGGCGTAATCATCGGGACGGCCGGCATAGATCTTCTTGAGCATGTTGGCGACCATCAGGCAGAAGGCGATGTTCATCTGCTTGTAGTAGGTCCAGGAGAATTCCATGCCCAGGGCGCCGGTGTTCACGGCGCTCTTAATGAGGTCGGAGCGAGTAATCTGGTTCTCGGAATTAGAAGTCATCGTCCTCATCCCCTTCCACAGAAAGCTGGGACTGGGCGCCACCAAGGCCCAGCAGGTCGTACTTGTCGATGCCGATGATGATTGCGATCAGGGCGACGCCGAGGACGGGCACGTTGGCATAGGAGCACAGCAGGAAGCCCAGGAAGTAGAACGGCACGAGCTGCTTGGTAAGCACCAGACGGCCGAGCATGGCGAAGCCCATGGCAGGCAGGATGTTGGCTGCGACGCCAAAGCCATCGAGGACGAACGTCGGGATGAAGTCGAGCAGGCCCTGAACGGCGTCGGCACCCAGATAGAAGGAGACCGAGCACAGGATAAAGGCCAGGACGACAATCACGAGACCGATAATCCAGTGCATAGCGTAGATACCCTTGAGGTTACCCTTGCTGGCAAAGACGTCGGCACGGTCGACCAGAAGGGGCATACCGGCGTTGACGACGTTCTTAATGGCCAGGCACAGAGTGGCGATGGGCATCGCGAGCGCGATAGCGGCCTCGGTGCTCTGACCCAGCTGAATAGCGAAGGCGCAGGCGAGCACACCGCCAATACACTCATCGGGCGGCACGTAAGCGCCGATGGAGATTGAACCCATGAAGAGCAGCTCGAGGCTCGCACCGATGGCGAGGCCGGACTGCAGGTCCCCGAGGACTATGCCGACGAGCGGGCACAGAACGATCGGGCGGAACGCATAGAGCGTACCGAGCTGATAATCGAGCTTACCGAAGGCAGCGATAAGTCCGATGAGGATCGCTTGAACAAGCATTGTTCCTCCCTTTGATCCCTCTTGGATCCGCGCGGCGATTCCCGACTTGTCAGCGCGCCCTTTTCCATACCGACAATCGCCTAGACAGATCCAGCTTGTACCGGTGTGCTGTTAACACCTAAACCGGTGCAAATGATTTGATACCAATTATATAGTCATGAGAAAACTATTTAATACCAATCGCTCAACGGGCGTGTACTCCCGGTGAACGGTAGATGGGGGTAACGGGTAAAGCGTTTATCCGGTACGCCCACGAATAGGGGCGGCGCCGTGCGCGCCGCCCGTG
>CABUMZ010000146.1 GCA_902492825.1 uncultured Collinsella sp. | reverse complement strand
CGGCGTGGGTAAGTCCACGCTGTTCAAGACCATCGTGGGCCTGGAGCCGCTGACTTCGGGCGAGCTCGAGGTGGGCGAGACCGTCAAGATTTCCTATGTCGATCAGAACCGTTCTGGCATCGATCCCGACAAGAACCTGTGGGAGGTCGTCTCGGATGGCCTGGACCATATGATGGTCGGCGAGACCGAGGTCCCCAGCCGCGCGTACGTGGCGAGCTTTGGCTTTAAGGGCCAGGACCAGCAGAAGCGCGCTGGCGTACTCTCCGGTGGTGAGCGCAATCGTCTGAACCTGGCGCTCACGCTCAAGCAGGGCGGCAACCTGCTGCTCCTCGACGAGCCCACGAACGATCTCGACGTCGAGACGCTGTCCTCACTCGAGGCGGCGCTGCTCGAGTTCCCGGGCTGCTCGGTGGTTATTAGCCACGACCGTATGTTCCTGGACCGCGTCGCTACGCACATTCTGGCGTGGGAGGGCACCGACGAGAATCCGGGCAACTGGTATTGGTTCGAGGGCAACTTCGAGGCCTATCAGGCCAACCGCATCGAGCGCCTAGGCGAGGACGCAGCCCAGCCGCATCGTATCCACCGTAAGCTGACGCGCGACTAGATCGTTACGCGGTTTTCCAAACCGCGTAACTGCTCGACGCTGCGCGGGTCGCAAGCACCCCATCTTGCCGTTCAAGCCGTCGCTTGCGTACCGAAGTACGCGTCGCTCCTCTTTCACGGCAACCTGGGGCACTTGCGGCCCGCTCGCTGTTGGTTACGCAACATCAACAAATAAAAACGGCTCAAATCCTGATTTGGATTTGAGCCGTTTGTCGTTACTGCTCGGGTTCTTCGACTTTATCGATGGCCCAGGTGGATCCGAGGCCACCGGTGGTGTTGCGGCGGATGCGCACGGTAACCTCGCAGCGCTCGCCGGCCTGCGTGTAGCGCAGGGGGAAGCTTGCGCGGTTTCGCGCGGCCTCGATGGTACCGCGCTCGCGGGCGATCCAGTAGTACTCGCCGACAATACCGAGGGTATCGGCGCCGTAGGGGAGATAGGTCGACAGCTGGTGTAGCAATGGGCCGGGGCAGAAGACCTCGGTTGCGAAATCGATGGGGAAGTCCTCGGGGATGGTCGGTGCTGCGGACGCGGGGACCGGAGCCGGTACAGGTGCGGTTGTGGACTCGATGACGGGTGCAGACTCAGGCACCGGTTCCGGATTAACTGCGGAATCTGTCGGTTCCACGGAGACGGATATGTCTTCAGTCTCGGTTTTGGCATCGGCTTCTGGGGCGTCCTCCGCCTCGATAGACGACTTTACCTCGATGGGCGTGGATGCCATGGTGGTGATGCCGGCGTTTGCGTTCTCGGGGTCATAGACGACCGTGAGCGAGATGGCGGGCTGCGGTGCCTCGGGCTCCGGCGCCGACTCGGTAACGCCTTGATCGGCGGGCTCGTCGGACTGATCGTCCTCGGCCTCGTTGTCAAAGACATCGCTGTTTTGGAACGCAGGCGTCTCGGGTTGGTCAGCGGCTTCTTCGGTTGTCGGCTTGGGAGCCTCGTTGAGCTCCGCAGTGGCGTCCTGCTCGGATATGACTTCGGAATCGGTCGTGGCGGCGATTTCGGTTCCTGCTGTTACCTCAATAGCGACTTCGATCTCTGTCTCGGGCTCGGGTTTCGGCGCGGCTTCAACCATGGCTTCGGGCTCGGGACGCTTAACGTGCTTGGGGCGCACGGCCTTGAGGTCCTTCTCACCGCGTTTCTTCTTTTTGTAGGACTGCTTGGCGCCCTTGGCAGCCTTGGGCTTGTCCTCGCCCTTGGCAAGAGCGGTATCCCAGGCCTCGTTGGCGATGACGGTGGCATACAGGCGGCCGCCCTTAAAGACGGTCAGCTTAATGCAGTCGTTGAGCTCCTCGAGCAGCTCGCGCGTGGACTCGAAGCCCAGGTCATAAGCGGTCATGTCGCCAGCGGCGAGCGCCTCCTCGACCTGCGTCATAAACGTTTGCTTGCCGCATCCAATCGCGTCGCGCAGCAGGCGATACAGATAGATGTGGTTGCCCAGCGATAGCGTGGGCCTAACTATTGTCTTGCTCATGGCAAATCTCCTCTTTACACATGTAAAGCATCTTACCATCGCATAGCGTTCGCCATGGCGGCGCCCAAGGCAAACGGGCGCGAACCGTTGTCGATTCGCGCCCGTTGTACAGGTCGGTTATCTATGAGAGGCAAATGTGCTTAGTTGCCCGATGCCGTGCCTTGGCTCGAGTTGTCAGATGCCGTGCCGGACGCGGTTCCGCTCGAGCTGTTGGTGTTGCTACTGTCTGCTGAGCCCGTTCCCGACGTGGTGCCACTCGTCTGGCCGCCCGTGCTCGGCTGCGAACCGTCAGTCGTTTGGCTTGAGTCGGTCGTGTCGGACGGCGTGCCACTGTTGGCCGTAGAGGAATCGGTGCCCTGCGATTGGTTTTGGGTGTTCGAGGACGAATCGGCAGAGGTAGAACTGTCTTGCGTGCCGTCCGCCTGTGCCTGCTGATCTTGCGACTGGGTGTTGCCATTTGCATCGCTCTCGATCGTGCGCGACGAAAGGATTGACTCGGGACGCTCGCCCAGACCCTCACCGGCCGTAGTGATAAGGATGGCGCCAGCGCAGGCGATGACTGCGACGATGGCGATGGCGATCGAGAAGACGATGACCTTCTTTTGCGTCTGGCTGCGCTCTGCCGCGGCCTTGGCGCGTAGGCTGTTAGGGGCGACGCGCGCCGTGGTCGCGCGTCCCGCAACCTGGCGCATTTCCTGCGTGGTCGCGGCGCCACCTAGGTGCTCCTCGACATCGGGCTCAACGGGCTCGTAGGCGCCGGCAGGGTAGTCGACAGCGGCATGCGTGCCCTTGATTGCTTCGGCGCTGGCAGAGATAAAGTGGCGGTAGACCTGCGAGGACACAACGGTGATGACCGAGCTCACGGCGGCACCAATTACTGAACCAGCGATACCAATCTTGGAGGCAAGCGCGACGCTCGTGGCAGCAGCTGCGGCGCCGGCGATGATCTGGGGAATGGAAATGTCATCGAACAGGCCCTTTTTGGGCGCGATGGCCATGGTCTGTCCGATGGAATGGTTCTCGTGCACGCCGTTGTTGAGCGATGCCGGCGTCATGACGCGCGTGCGCGGCGCGTCGGTGTACTTGGTTGTCATACGGGGTCCTCCCGGTGTAAATCTGCTTCGTTTCGTGTAGTCATCAGGGTACCCACCAGATGTGAATCGTACGTGACATTTAACAGATACCATCAACTCATCAATTGCTCACCAAGTTGGTGGGATGCGGTTACACCCGACGGTTGAATTACAATAGGACTTGCTAATTGTTGTGAATGGCGTCTACGCACGGGAGCATTCTTATGAATCTTCACCTTTCTCAGTCTGATGGCTTTTTGCGTGTGGCGGCGGCCTCGCCGCGGATTCGCGTGGCCGATGTCGAGGGCAATGCCGAGGTTGCGCTGGCGGCTGTTCGCGAGGCTACCGAGCGCGGCGTTCGCGCGCTGGTGCTGCCCGAGCTTAACCTGACCGGCTATACCGCGGCCGACCTGTTCCATAACCGCACACTGCTGCATGCCTGCGAAGCAGCGCTGGTGCACATACTCGATGAAACCCGTGAGCTGCCGATTGTCTTTACCGTTGGCTTGCCCGTTGCGGTGGCTGAAAACATCTATAACTGCGCGGCCGTGTGCTGTGCGGGCGAGCTTTTGGCCCTCACGGCCAAGAAGTATCTGCCCAACTATGGCGAGTTCTATGAGCGTCGCTGGTTTGCTCCGGCGCCTGCGGATCCCGTGTGGGTTGAATTTGCCGGTCAGGGTTCGGTTCCGCTGGGTTCGGGGCTTATCTACCGTTGCTGTGATGAGGGTGCCGAGGATATGGTGCTGGGCGTTGAGGTCTGTGAGGACCTGTGGGTGCCGGCGCCGCCTTCGACCGAGATGGCGCTTGCCGGTGCGACGGTGATTCTCAACCCGTCGGCTTCGGACGAAATCATCGGTAAGGCAGACTATCGCCGCAGCCTCATCTCTAACCAGAGCGCACGCCTGTACTGCGCCTATGCCTACGCGGACGCGAGCGAGGGCGAGTCCACGACCGACATGGTCTTTGCGGGCGAGAACCTTATCTACGAAAATGGCTCCAAGCTCGCCGCCACCAAACTGCTTACCTGCGATATGGCCATCGCCGACGTTGACCTTGACCGCCTGGTTGCCGAGCGCCGTCGCTCGACGACGTGGGCGCGCACCGACGATGCGCCGAAGGCCACGACCGTTGAGTTTTCGTTTGAGGTCGTGCTGGCCGAAGAACCTGTCCTGCGCGATGCCTGCGATATC
>CABUMZ010000145.1 GCA_902492825.1 uncultured Collinsella sp. | reverse complement strand
ATACGTTCCGGCGCAGCCTGGTGGCCTGGGCGAGGAGGACATGGTTACCCTAGTCCTGCCGTACGCCAAGTCCGCCCGCGACGGCGTTCGTATCCTGGGCGACCTGCTCGAGCGCTACGGCACCTACGAGAACAACGGCATCGCCTTTAGCGACGTGGACGAGATCTGGTGGCTTGAGACCATCGGCGGCCATCATTGGATTGCCAAGCGCGTGCCCGATGACGCCTATGTGACCATGCCCAACCAATTGGGTATCGACAGCTTTGACCTGGATGACGCCGAGGGCGCCCAGGCCGACCACATGTGCTCCGCCGACCTGCGCGCCTGGATGGCCGAGTGGCATCTGGACCTGACGCTGGGCGTCGAGAGCGACGGCCCGGCTGCCGTCTTTAACCCGCGCGAGGCCTTTGGCTCGCACAGCGACAGCGACCATGTCTACAACACGCCGCGCGCCTGGTACATGCAGCGCTGCCTCAACCCCAGCGACGTGTGGGATGGCCCCGACGCCGACTTCACGCCCGAGAGCGACGACATCCCTTGGAGCCGCGTGCCCGAGCGCAAGGTGACCATCGAGGACATTAAGTACGTGCTTTCGAGCCACTACCAGGGCACGGAGTACGACTGCTACGGCAGCAAGGGCACGCCCGCCACGCGCGGCGCCTATCGCCCCATCGGCATCAACCGCAACAGCCAGCTCGCCGTGTTGCAGCTGCGTTCCTATGCGCAGCCGGCCTATCGCGCCGTGCAGTGGATGGCCTTTGGCTCCAACTCGTTTAACGCGCTGGTTCCGCTGTACGCCAACGTCGAGACCATGCCCGAGTACTATGCCGACACGCAGGCTCGCGTGACGTCCGAAAACTTCTACTGGGCCAACCGCCTGATCGGTGCCCTGGCCGACGTCCGTTTCCATGAGTGCGGCCGCGCGGTCGAGGATTATCAGGAGAAGATCGGTGGCATGGGCCACAAGCAGATCCATGACGTCGACGCTGCCGTAGCCGCTCTGCCCGAGGCCGAGGTGCCTTCCGAGCTTACACGCGCCAACGAGGCCTTTGCCGAGCGTGTTCGCGTGGAGACCGATGCCCTGCTGGGCAAGGTGCTCTACACCACGAGCTGCGCCATGAAGAACTCTTTCGCGATGAATGACAACGTGAGGTAGGGATTTCCCATCGATCGAATAGCGCTAAAACGCTTTGTCGCTTTCGCTCAATCTTGGGTACAAGAACGCCAATGCAGTTGTTTGTGATTGGAGATAACCATGGTTATGAAACTCGATCAGCTTGTTAACGGCGCCATTAACGTGGGCTTTGGCGCTGCCGCCGTTGCTGTCGAAGGCGGCAAGAAGGTCCTCGACGACCTTAACACCAAGGGCGAGCAGGTCCGCAAGGACACCACCACCCCAGATATCGCCCGCAGTGTGTCCGACATGTTCGAGCAGGCCGGCGGTACCATCTCCGACCTGACCGAGCGCTTGGGCATGCAGGGCGAGACCGCGGCCCAGCGCGTGCTTGACGAGCTCATCCTTGCCCGGGTCCGCGTTATGACCGCCCCCGAGCGTACGGCCTTCCTGGCCCATGTGCGCGACATCGTCGATTCGGTCGAGGACAACGTGACCTCGGTGCCCGTCGAGTCCGTTGAGCCCGACGATGCGAAGGATACCGAAGAGGCCGAGTAGCAGCGCAGATGGCAGATTCCACCACCGATTACAACAATCTAGATCCCTTGGGTGACGAGGCGGCGGTTGTCGATGAGGTCGATGCCGCCGTCTCGGGCGCTCGCAAAAAGCCGCGCGCTGTCGATATGGTCCCCGAGGAGCCCGACGCGATGGCGCCGGACGAGGAATACCAGCTCACGCCGGCGGGTCGTCGCGAACGCATCGGGCAGATTGTTCGCCTGGTCAAAAAGTACCGCGTGTGGGATAACCTCACGCCGGTTCGTTTGCGCCGCCTGCTCGAGGAGCTCGGCCCCATGTTCGTCAAGATGGGGCAGATTCTGGCCAACCGGTCCGAGATTCTGCCGCAGCGCTTTTGCGATGAGCTGCGCCGTCTGCGTTCCGACGTGGAGCCGGTGCCGTACGAGGTAGTGCTCCGCTGCTTGGAAGAGGAATACGGCCTGCGCCTGGGGGAGATGTTCGATGCGATCGACCCCAATCCGCTTGGTAGCGCATCGCTCGCGCAGGTGCACCGCGCTCGTCTGGTGACGGGCGAGGACGTGGCCGTTAAGGTGCAGCGCCCCGGTGCGCAGCAGGTTATGGCGCAGGACATCGATATCATCCGCTCGGTGGTGCGCATTGTTTCCAAGTTCGTCAACACCGATCAATTCGTTGATCTGCACGGCGTAGTCGAGGAGTTGTGGACCTCGTTTCGCGAGGAGACCAACTTTTTGGCCGAGGCCAAAAACCTCAACGACTTCTACGAGTTCCATAAGAGCGTTCATGGCGTGACGTGCCCTAAATCCTATCTGGACCTGTGCACCGAGCACGTGGTGGTTATGGACTACGTCGACGGCATTTCGATCGCCGATCCCGAACGCTTGGTGGCCGAGGGCTATGACTTGGAAAAGATCGGTGCCGCGATTGTCGAGGACTACTCGACGCAGGTGCTCGATGACGGTTTTTTCCATGCCGACCCGCATGCGGGAAACATCATTCTCAAGGACGGCATCGTCTACTTTATCGACTTGGGCATGGTCGGACGCATGTCGAGTCACGATCGCGGTATCGTCAAGGATATGATTTTCGGCGTGGCCGAGGGTGACGTGCCCAAGCTCAAGGATTCGCTCATGCGCTTTGCCGTGACGCGCGGCGATTCGGCCGAGCTTGACCATTCGGCCTTTTTGTCCGACTTGGACTTTATTGTTGCCGACTTTGCCGGGCTCGACCTTAAAGACCTGGATATCGGCGAGTTTTTGACTTCGCTGTTAAACCTCGCGCGCAAAAATGACGTTGAGCTGCCGAGCGTGGTGACGATGTTCGCCCGCGGCATGGTGACGCTCGAGGGCCTGTTGACCGAGTACATGCCCAACGTCAACATGATCCAGATCATCCAGACGCACATCAAAAACGAGAAGAGCACCTACGCCCGCATGCGCGAGATGAGCCGCGATCTTGCCGCGAGCAGCTATCGCGCGGCAAAAGGCTCGCTCGAGGCGGCCGAGTATCTGGGCTTGGCTTCGCGTATGCTTACGCGCGGCCAGCTTAAGGTAAACACGCAGATCATGAGCAGCGATAAGGCGCTGCGACAGCTGGGTGGAATTATCGACCGCATGTCGATGGCAATTGTGATCGCCGGTCTGTTTATCGGTTCGTCGGTGGTGTACTACGCGCGTATCGAGCCGGTTGTGTTTGGTATCCCAGTCATTGGCTTTATGGGCTACGTGAGCGCGCTGGTGCTGGCGCTTATGCTGGGCCGCAATATCTGGCTCAACAGTCACGGCGGCAAGCACTAGAGGCTGCGGCCGTCACCGCATTTTCCTATCGCAAACAATAGCTTTTACCTTGGGCTTCGCCTGCGTGCGAGGCCTTTTTGCGTGATACCATTTTGACGGTAATAATCGATGGCCTAGATGGTGGTGCGGAGACGCACGAATGCGCGGTTATCCTGCGCATTTGGGAGAATCGGGGTGCAAGTCCCCGGCTGTACCAGTAACCGTAATTCCTCTTGGCTCGGGATGTTCGCGTCGCAGATCGGACGGCGCGCCTGAGCCGTTAAGGTTAAGTCGGATCGCCTCCCATCTTGCACGTTGCCGCGGCGTATGCCGCCGGTGTGCATAGGGCTCTGGAGGGAAGGAGGACCCCGATGGGGGAACTCGAGCGCAACATGCGCGATGACGTGGGGCAGCCTCAAGGCAACGCTCCAAGTACAGACAATGGGGGACAATTGGATATGTTTGAGGACGAGCGCGAGCGCGTCTCGCATCGCCGTGGCGCAATTGCGCGCGGCGTAGCCAAGCGCGGCCTGGTGGCATTCCTGGCCTTCGCGATGGCCTTTGGCACCACGCCGGCTCAGCTGTGGGCCGAGGGCGCCGAGGGCATTGCCGAGGCTGTGGCTCAGGCTGCGACGCCGGGCGAGGACGCAGCGCTTGCGGGCGGTACCGCTGAGCAGAGCGGCGCCGAGGTTTCGGATTCCGAGGGCGCGCCTGCAGCTAGTGCAGCCATAACAGAGGCAGCAACTGGCGACGAAGGCTCGGCGACGGGGGAGAGCCCTGCCACGAGCGAGCAGTCTTCGACGGCATCCGCTGGCCAAGCGGGATCTGCCGCCGCGGCTGCCGTTCAGACAGAGAACCCGACAGAAACCGGCGATGTCGCCAAGAAGCAGGTCGAGGTCTCGTTCTCGATTATCGGCACCGATGCTGACGGCAAGGCTCAGACCTGGGTGGCACCTACGCAGCTCAAGCT
>CABUMZ010000144.1 GCA_902492825.1 uncultured Collinsella sp. | reverse complement strand
ACGTCGTTGTATCCCACGTGGCAGTAATACTGCGCACCGTCATCGTCTGCGGTCAGGTCAATCTCGAGCTTTGAGGCCGTTCCAGCCGCGAGGTTGCCATCGGCACCCACGAGCTTAAACTCTGTCTCGCCGCGGCCCTTGCGGTACCACATATAGGTCGGTGCCAGCCCTGTTTCGCTATCGTCGGCACCGAGTTGCTTCACATGGCCAATCGCCGAGAGCGTCAGGTGGCTTCCCGCCGTGCGCTCAACCGAAGAGTCGTATCCAAGATCCGACCCCTCCGCAGCATCCGCCGCAGGTCCGCTCACGGTCATCGTCATGCCATCGGGCATGGTCTTGACCGTGATGATTGCCGAGCGAATACCTGTTTCGGTCGTGGATCCATTCTTAACGGCGGCGATGGCGAATCGATACTCCGTATTGGGCTGCAGCCCATCCCACTTGAGCGAGGTCTGCGTGTTGTCGGCAATCTTCCAGCTATTGACGACCGCATCCGCCGCATTGCTCTGCAGCATGCCCACGCCGTAGCTAAAGCCACTCTTGTTTGCGAGTACATCGTCCCAGCTAAACGTAACGCTGGTCGAATCGACGGCGTTTGCCGTAAAGCCCGTCACGGCCGGCGCGTCGGGCATCTCGACGTCCTTAACGTCATAGCCCACGATCCAGAACTGGTCGGTGTCCTTGGTGCCGAGCTTGTCGCCCGAGTCTGCCTCGAACTTGTCGACATCCACCGCGTTGACGCCCAGACGCCACACAAAACCGTACTTGCCCTGCGCGGCCTCGGGCAGGTTGTCGACGGTGCCGCCGTATTCGGTCGATTCACTCGAGGAGTTACCCGTAGTAAAGCCGGCGTTGGCACCAAAGCACAGGCCGCCAAACAACTCGTGCTTTGCGAGCTTCGCGCCCATGACAACGCTGCCGTTCAGCGTCAAGCCGAGCTCGAGCTCCTGCTCCTTGCCCTCCTCGACTTCGATGGTCTGCTCAATGCTCGCCCCCGACTGCGCGGCGGCGCCGTTAAACCCATCGTGCGTGTAGGCGCGCGTTACGCCAGGCTTGCCCAGGCCAAAGGAATCCCCAACGGGAGTCTCGCCGTTGAGCGTCGTTTGATAGGTTCCGGGTTCTCCCGACCGGTTGTTCAAAAAGTAGCTGAGCGGCGTCATATTGTGCTGTTTGGCAATGCGGTCATAGGCCTCGACATTAACGACCGAGGTCTGCGCGCCGAGCGACACGGGCGCCGCCATCACGCCCTTGCCACCAGTTTCCTCATTTTCGATCTCATACTCGTAATAGACCATCGGAATCGTGTAGAGCACGGCCTTGTCACCCTCGCCGGCATGCGACTCATAGCTTACGCTTGCGCTGACCGTGCGCTCGCTCCGGTAGTCATAGCATCCCTCGGCGGCAAAATCGACTGAAGCATTCATCGCGACCAGGGGCGGACCGGTCTGCACCTCGACGGCAACGCCCAACTCGGCGCCAATGGTATAGCCCTGGGATGTCCCCGTGCCCTTTTCCTCTCCGTATGACGTGCCGCCCAACACCAGATAGCCGTATGCCTGCTCCAGATCCTCAACATAGGGCGCATCCTGCAGCACGGCAAGCACGCGCGGGTTGGTATAGACCTTGTAGCGGTCCTTGTACGTGATCTTGACGCTGTCGTTGTCGACATCGGGCAGCGCGAGCGAGATAAATGTGCCGTAGGTAGTGCCGCGACGGTTGCTCTCGCTGATCACCTGCTCCTCGCCGCGGCGCACCTTTCCGTTCTCGTCGAGCGAAAAATGCGAGGCGGTCATCCAATAGTAGTCATCGTTCTTGCGCAGGTCCTCGTCGCGGTGCTTGCCCACCACGGCGATAAAGCTCTCGTTATAGCGGTCCGAACCCGAGACGCTGCCCGCCTTGACGTCGCTGATCCACACCTGCTCTATACCCTTGTGGTCATGCTTGTTGCTGCTGTTGTATTGCTGACCGCTCATGCTCATGGTTCCGACCATGGACCCCAAGCCCTGAGCCCCGCTCTGTGCCGTGTTGCAGGCAAAGTCGCGGAACACATCGCCGCCCACGAGCACCTCGTCGACCGCCAGCTGCTCGGACAGGCCGTCAAGGTTGGCAGTGGCAAGGGCAATAGGCGCCAAGGTGCACGGATAGCGCTTATCCTGAGCCGCTATCCTTCCATGCGCTGTTGGGCACATGCATCAGCCCATAGGAGGCGAGGAGCCCGTCTCTGTATTCCTTACAATCGGAAAGCTTGAACTCGCCAGACTCCGAGTCAAAATACGCGTAGCGGTACAGCGCGCCGTACAGCCCCTTGCTGCCGTCAGAAGCGCCGTAATCAAAAGCGCTGCGTTGCCAGTCATAGCCCGCAAGAATAAGGCCCGTGACGGTTTCACCCGTCTTCTTTCCTTCTTCATCGTAGGCGGCAAACGTGCCGAACGTCGCATTCGCAGCGACCATGGTCTTGCCGTTCGCGGAGAGGGAGATTGCGCCCGCGTCGCCCAGAGCATCGACATGGACGAGCGCGCCCTTGGATGCATCCCACGAAAACAGCTCGCAATGCGTCGACTTATCAATATTCTTCTTGCCGTAGGGTGCCGAGACCACGATGGCGAGGTCATCGCAAAAATCGCGATCGAGGTCGCCGGCCGCTAGCGAAACGACAGGAGCTGACTGAAGCTGCGTCCAGGAGTCGTTCCCGCCCTTGTTGTGCGTGGTGTAGTCCGCGGCGTTACCGGCATCGATCTTGACGACGCTTTGCTTCCAGTTGCCGCCCTCCAAGTCATACATGTCGACTACAGCCTTGCGCACGCCGTTCTCGTCGACATAGCAGCCCGCGTAGACAAAAAGCTCGTCGACGCCGTCGCCATCGACATCGCCCGCCTCGACATCAAAGACGGCGTCGTGCTCTTGCAGGTAACCGGCATCCAGGTACTTAAAACGGCCTTCGTACATCATATTAGTGTTGACCGTCACCGGCAGGTGTGTGTCGAGAGTGCGCGTACGCCCGTTGCTAAACGAGTAGAGGACCAGCTCAACCTTTCCGGCGTATGACTTGCCGTCAATCGTCGTGGAGGAACTGTCGCCGTAGGCACGGAGCTCGGCAACGCGGCTCTTTTTGCCCGTGCTGGCGTCGCTGCAGAACTCAACACTCGTGGCGTGAATGCCCGAGAAACCGTTGTTGTCGTTGGCGAGTACTGTTGAGGACTCATTGTTGCTTAGGTACGACCAGGTGCCGCCACCGTAGTCGCTATGCTTGTAGAGATCGCTGTTCGTATCGAAGTTGTTGACGTTTTGCCAGAACTTTGCGGCGCCCCACACACTTCCATAGCCATCGGTGAGTTTGCTGCTGCCGCCAATGTCACCGCGCTCGACGTTCTCGAGCTTGTCGCGCAGAGTGTAGCGATTGCCATGGCTACCGTTAGCTGCCATATAGACCTCGCTGCGCGTGGCAAACGTCGTGGGGGTATCAGTGGAATAGGGGCCAACGGTATCGGCCGGAATGTCCTCGCTCGCGCCCAGACCCAGGGCTTGATAATCCTGCTCGGTCATATCGGTGATTGCGGGCGCGTCTGCCGCCTGGGCAACCTGGGGCGTGGCCGTGAAGCAGGCGACGCTCATGGCGATCAACGCAGCAAGCGCCGCCGTCCCAACAAGCGGGATTTTCGACAGCCTACGGATACGGGGGTGTGGAACGTACATGAGGGACCTCGCTTTATTCGAGTGGAGTGGACTCATTTTTACAAATGATACGTCCGATGCCCGATATCACGTGTCTCATTTTCGCCAACGGCGTGTCTCATTTTTGAGAATCCGAGATGCCGCGGAAATCTTATCCCAGCTCAAAGGCCATTTCTGGGATGTATTTTCCGTCGAGTGCCTCATCGGGAAACTGCATCCCATTTCAAGCGTCGATTCTGGGACGCATTTTCCCCTTAGGCCCTCAACCGGAAACCGCATCCCACTTTGAGCGCAAATTCCGGGATGCATTTTCCGCTTGAGCCTCATTGGGAAACGGCGTCCCACTTTGAGGGCTGATTGTGGGATGCATTTTCCGGTTTTGCTCTCATTGGGAAAATGCATCCCGTTTCTTGACCGAATAATGGGACGCAATTTCCCGTTGGAGCGCCTTTGGGAAAGTGTGTCCCACTTCGACCGCCCAGAGTGGGATGCACTTTCCGCAAAGCACCTCAACGGGAAACTACGTCCCATTCCAAAGGCAAATTCCGGGACGCATTTTTCGAAAGCCTGCCCATCCGGAAAGCCCGTCCCACTTTGGACGCATCCGGGCACGGAACCATCGACCTATCAGGCCTCCCATCAATAAAGAGGCGTCCTCCCGGACGGCGGGGCACGAAGTTCATCGCGAGTTCCGCACGCAAAGAAGGCCACTTAATGTGGCCTTCGTCTTGC
>CABUMZ010000143.1 GCA_902492825.1 uncultured Collinsella sp. | reverse complement strand
TCCATTGCGCGGTCACCGTGCGCCTCGAGCGTTATCGTTCGCACATCACTGTCGCCCTCATCACGCTTGAGCGTCACCGAAAGATACTCATCCGTCAGCTCGTCCTGGAATTGTTCGCCCCATTCCAGCAGGCAAGCACCCTCATAGCCCAGCACATCGAAAATGCCCGTATCCTCGAGCTCGTAGGCATGCTCCAGGCGGTATAGATCAAAGTGAAACAGCGGAATACGACCTTGATCGTGGACGGCCATGAGCGCAAACGTAGGGCTCGTAACCATATGCCCATCGCCCAGCCCGCGCGAGACGCCCTTGGTAAAGTGAGTTTTGCCCACTCCCAGGCCACCGGTCAGGATGAGCACATCGCCGTCCTCAAGGCACGGTGCAATTAGCTCACCAAAGTACTCCGTATCGGCAGCGCAAGTCGTTTTGTAAGTACCTACCCCCAGGCGCTCCAGGGACATATATGCTCCTTATTATTCCGAGGCGTCCTCTGGTGCGGGATGTCGCTCCAGATAGTCGCCCAGCATCTTAAAGTCTTCCTCCAGCAGCTCCTGCCATGCCGGATTGCGCAGCGCTGCTGCCGGATGGAAAGTGGGCATTACTACAAAATGCCCCATCTGGTGGAACCTGCCGCGCAGCTTAGTAATGCCAATCTCGGTCTTAAGCACAAAGTGCGTCGCGGGGTTGCCGAGCGTCACGATAATATCGGGCCAGATGCTTCGAATCTGCTCACGCAAAAACGGCGAGCATGCCAGCACTTCCTCGGGACGCGGATTGCGGTTTCCCGGCGGGCGGCACTTAAGCACGTTGGCAATGTAGACGTCTTCGCGTTTGAGCCCCGCCAGCGACAAAATGCCGTTAAGGTCCTCGCCTGCCGCCCCCACAAAGGGTTCGCCCTGCAAATCCTCATTGCGGCCCGGTGCCTCGCCAATAAACATCACGCGAGCGCGGGGATTTCCCACGCCAAACACGATATTGTGACGCGACTGGTAGAGCTGGCAGAGGTGACAATCGCCCAGAACGGCCTCGATCTCCTCGAGTGCGACCTCACGCGGCGCCTGATGGGTATGGCCCGGGATGTGCATGACGCCCATAGCGGCTCCTACACGTAGACCTTGTCGAGACGCATGCCAAAGCCGCAGGCGACCTCGTAGTTAATCGTTCCGCGCAGTCGGGCCATCTCGTCCATAGTGATCTCGGCATCGCCATCGCGGCCGACAATGATCATCTCGTCACCATACTCGGCCTCGGGAATCTCGTGTGCCGGGTTGGACTGAATGGCGACCATAAACTGGTCCATGCAGATATTGCCAACCTGATGCACGCGCTCGCCGCGATACAGCACATCCATATGATTGGAAAGCGTACGCGATAGGCCATCGGCATAACCGATCGGCAGCGTGCAGATCTGAACGCGCGTACGCGGTACGCGGTAGGTAAAACCGTAGCCCACGCCCTCACCCATCGCAGGGTGTGCCACGCGCGTCACACGCGCATGGACGCTCATAACGGGATCAAGCTGCATCACGCGGCCACTCAGCTCGCACGGCTGCATGCCATACAAGCCAACGCCGGCGCGGATCATATCAAAATGCATCGAGGGGTCGAGCATCGAGGACGGCGTGTTGGCGCAGTGCACGATACCGCACTCAAAACCCGCATCCTTAATGGCCTGAACGGCCTCGGTAAAGCGCTGACACTGCAGCTTGTAGTCCCAGCCCGAAGGTTCATCGGCCGTGGCGAAGTGCGTAAATACGCCGTCGCACTGAATACCGCGATGGAAATTAATACCGCGGACAAAGTCGAGCACCTGCGTGTAATGTACGCCAATGCGGTTCATGCCCGTCTCGATGGCGAGATGATACTTGCCCACCTTGCCCGCCGCGACGGCACATTCGCCATACGCAAGAGCAAAGTCAGACGTATAGACCGAAGGCATGATATCAAACTCGAGCAACGTCGGAATGGCCTCGATAGGCGGCTCGCTTAGGATGAGGATGGGTTTCGTAATCCCGCCCTGTCGGAGCTCAACGCCCTCGTTAACCGTCGCCACGGCAAACATGTCGGCACCGACCGAATACATGATCTTGGCGCACTCAACAGCTCCATGACCATAAGCATCGGCCTTGACCACGCAGCACAGGCGCTGACGTGGATTCAGCAAGTTCTTATAGGCCCTCGTGTTGCGACGGAGCGCCCCGCGGTCGATCTCGACCCAGGACCAGCGCGTCAAATCGGCTTTATTCATGATTAGTCATCCGACCCTTCGTCCATGATTCCCAGATCTTCGAGCGCATCCTTTGCCGCCAGCTCCATGGCAGGACCGATCAAGTCGATAAGATCGGTCGCGATAACGCTCTTCTCACCATACTCCGTCGCCGCGGCAAAACCGGCGTAGCTGTGAAGTGCGACGGCGTACGAATACAGCAACTCCCAACGATCCATCTCGTCGCGCATGGTGGCAAGCGTGCCGGCCAAAATACCCGCGAGAACATCACCCGAACCGGCAGTTGCCAGAGAAGCCGGACCCGAGAGCGGCAGCAGCACACGCTCAACGCCACAGATAGCCGTCGTCGGCCCCTTGGCAATGACCACCAGATTGTCAGAGCCTGCAGCCCAGACAACCTTCTGCGCGGCTGCAATCGCAGTACCAAGGTCGTTCACCTCGTCACCGGCAACCAGACGCGAAAGTTCACGATAGTGCGGCGTCATAACCAACGGCTGCTCGCGACGATACATCTCGGGATTACTATCAATACCGTCAATGGCAATCTTAGCAAGGCAGTTGAGTGCATCGGCGTCCAAGATAAGCGGCACATCAAGCTCGAGCAAGCCCGAAACCACCTGCATAGCGCCGGCAGATGTCGTCATACCGGGACCGCACAGTACACAGCTGTACTTCTTTGCAATCTCGCACACAGTCATGCGCGCAGCAGCGCCAAAGGAGCCGCGGGAATCAGACGGAATAGCAAAGACGGGAATCGAAGGAAGTGCCATGCGAATAAGATTGGCGCAGGCGTCAGGAGCCGCGACTGCCACGTAACCAGCACCCGCGCGAGCTGCAGACTTGGCCGCCATAATGGCAGCACCAGGATATTGCGCAGATCCGGCGACAATAAGCACAGAGCCACGGGAATACTTATCGATATTCGTAGGTAGTGGGGCAAAGTAATCAACTAAGTCACCGGGCTCGACAATCTCGGCGGCGTGGTCGACATCATCGATGACCTCGTCAAGACGGTCGTAAAGATTGCCGCAGATCAAATCGCCAGCATACTCAGGACCATCAGCGCTATACAGACCAATCTTGGGCGCAATCATCGTCACCGTATGCTCGGCACGAATGCAGTCGTCATCAACAACGCCCGTCTCAGCATTCAGGCCCGAGGGGACATCAATGGATACGACACAATCGGCGCATTCATTGACCGTAGGAATCCAGATGGAGAACGGCGCACGCAGATTTCCGTGGAAACCGGTACCAAAAATGGCATCGACAACAACATCGGCCTTATCGATCAAAACCTCGAGTTCGTCACGCGAGGGGCCGACGCAAACGTGCACATCGCGGCCGGCAGTACGACGAGCAACATGACGTGCCAGAGCAGCAGGAATCTCATCCGGCTCAACCGGAGAAACGATATCCACGTCCACACCCTTATGGCTCAGGATATCGGCGGCAACCCAACCGTCGCCGCCATTATTACCAAAACCGACCAGAACGAGAACCCGATCGGGATTGAGCTTCAAGACCTCGTTGGCGGCAAACTCACCCGCCAGCTCCATAAGCTCGGCCTTCGAAGTCCCTTCGCGTTCGATGATATCCTCGAGACGAACGACTTCTTCGGTACTCAAAACCGGTTTCATCTATGCTCCTAGCGTATCTTGCGAAGCATCGCCCAGGTGCTCCGTCAATGCTGAATTCTGCAGCTGCTCAAGCTCATCTAAAACAGAGCGAGCCTCTTTAAATGTCTGCGCTACGCGTTTCTTGGTGCTCACCCTTTCCTCTTTTGGCTTAGGCCGAGCATCTTCGGTAATCGCGATGGCATTCGCAACGGCCAAGTCTCCTGTAAGCGTAATGGAAAGAGCGACTTCAACAACACCCAGTTCTTGAGCGATCTCGAGAGCACGGCCCGAAAGCAGCGCCTTCGGTTTGCCGAGTTTATCACGCGTAACCGAAACATCCTTGCGACCCACGCCTTGACTAAAACCCGTGCCGAGAGCTTTAAGTACCGCCTCGCGCGAAGCAAAGCGGCTCGCATAGTGAGCAGCGGGACGCGATGATGCATCGCAATACGCACGCTCTTCTTCGGTAAACACACGCCGAGCAAACGACGGCGTCTTTTCAAGAATTGATTTCATGCGGGAAATCTCGACGATATCAACGCCGATACCAGCTTCAGCCATGTTCACCTCCATATTGCACAGACTAAGTTATTGTAGCCCGTTAACGGAAGATGCGACAAACGAGGGTCATAAAACACAGCGAGTTTGTTAGATCTGACTTAAACAAAAAAGGGGGAGGCCGCGAGGCCTCCCCCTTCTCAGTTCAAGCGTACGGCTC
>CABUMZ010000142.1 GCA_902492825.1 uncultured Collinsella sp. | reverse complement strand
TGCCAGACCGGAGGGGCGCCGTGGGCGGGAATCTGGGCGTACACATTTCCTACACATCTTGGGATCCGACTAACGTTTGCCAGCCGTTAACTACCGCTCGCCGAGCATCTCTTTATATAAGGCAGTCTCATGGTTAAAGCGGATACGTCCCCCTAGCTAAAGCACAGCCAGCATCGAGCAACTCATCACGTTCTTCCACCGAGAACCCCTCGGCGTAGACGCGCACCACTGGTTCGGTCCCGCTAGGACGGACCAGCAGCCACGTGTCATCCTCAAATGACAGACGCAAGCCATCCATATGACTAACGTTTTGCGGCACCTTGCCACAAATCGACTTGGGGTTTACGCCCGGCAGCAGGGTTCGTAACGTTTCGGCATCTTCGGCCTCAAGGCGCAAATCGCGTCGACCGTAACTCGTCTTACCAAAACTGTCCTCGAGTTGGTCGACCAGAACGCCCAAAGGCGCGTCCGTCTTTGCCATAAGCTCACACAGAATCAGACAGGCGAGGATTCCATCGCGCTCGGGCATATGCGCGGCGATGCCGATACCACCGGCTTCTTCGCCGCCCATGAGGACGCCGCCCTTCTTCATCTCCGCCGCTATATATTTGAAACCGACTGGTTTGACGGTCACGCGGCAGCCAAGCGCCTCGGCAATGCGACGCACGAGCGTCGAGCATGAAAGATTGACGACGACGCGCCCCTCCAAATTGCGAAATTGAACCAAGTCGCCCAAAACGAGCGCCATGATCTGATGCGGATGTATATATCTGCCGCGCTCGTCAACCGCACCGATACGGTCGGCGTCGCCGTCGGTCACCAGGCCAGCGCAAGCTCCGTCCTCGATAACCGTGCGCTCGCAAGTGTCCACCCAAGGCTCAACGGGGTCGGGGCAGATATCTTCTTGATCAGACGCCTGCCCGGCGTGAATCTCGTGCACCTCAACGCCAAGCTCGCGCAGCAAGTCGGCTAGATAGCCCTGGGCTGCGCCGCCCATGGGATCGACAACCACGCGCAAGTGCGCGGCGCGGATGGCTTCGGCATCGACAAACGATGCCACCGCCTGCATATAGTCAGGAATGATATCCGCGGCGCGATATTGCCCCTCGATCCCCATTGGCTCGGGAGCCATGGTCTCTTCGAGCTCTTCGATGACATCCTGGTTGGCGGTCGAGCCGTCACCCATGCGAATCTTGAGGCACAGATAACCCTGCGGATGATGGGACCCCGTCACCATGAGCGCGCCGCACGCCTCACCGTCATAAGCCGCCGCCCACGTAAGGGCAGGGGTCGGAACAGGTCGCGAAGCGAGCACGGCGTCTAGCCCGTGCGCTGCTAGCACACCCGCCGCAAGCTCAGCGAACTCGCGCGCCAGGGGCCGGGTGTCGAACCCTATATATACCGTTTTGCCCGGATTGGTCTTTTGCCACAACTCGCCGACGGTATCGGCGATACGGGCAACGTTATCGGCAGTGAAGTCCTCGTCGACGCGAGCGCGCCAACCGTCAGTTCCAAAATGAATTATCGCGCACACGCGCAGACACCTCACAGTGTTTGGATCATGGTACGCATGAGGTATACCCGCAACACGCACTCGACAACCTGCCGGCACCAGCATTCACCATTTGGGCAAATGCTGCCGAGGACATGCAAGCAATAAAAAAACCGCCCCGTATGGAGCGGTTTTACCCTTTATATATCGAGCGCCTCGGCCATCGCTGCCGTAGTGATTGCCGTGGTTCCACAACAACTGCCCACCATTGCGGCGCCGGCATGCCTCCATTCGATGCATGCGCGCGCGAAAGCTTCGGGGTTCTCGTGCCATACGGGGCCATCCTGAGTCTGGACCGGATCGCCCACGTTGGGACGCACCGTGACGGGAGTAGTCGCCGATGCAACCATCCTGGGCACCGCCGCGTTCGCGGCCGCAAGCGAACAGCAATTAACACCAACCGAGTTTGCGCCGTGTTTTTCGGCGTACAAAACGGCTGCCTCGATGTTGAGGCCATCGCCCAACAGGTCGCCTTTATCGTCAACGACAAAACTCACCAGAACAGGCATGCCGTCGGCGGCATCTAGGGCGCCGGCAAGCATGGGCTGCAGATTACGGATAGACGTCACCGTCTCGATCAGCAGACCGTCAACACCAGCATTGAGCAAGGCGTGCGCCTGTTCGCGCGCAATGCCTCGGATTTCACGATACTCGGCAGAGTCCTCGGCAAACCACTCAATACCGATCGGGCCCATCGAGCCTAGCAGCAGCTGAGGGTGCGCCTGGCGGGCATCGGCGACGGCCCCGCGATTGACCTCCGCCACGGACGGCGCAATCTGGTCGTGCTTGAGGGCATAGCTCGATGCCTGAAAGGTGTTGGTAATGAGCACCTGCGCGCCGGCGGCGACATACAAGCGATGGATACGAGAAACGGTCTGCGGCTCTGCCAGATTCCAAAACGCCGGTGGAATGTCGGCGGCATCGTACTCACTCAACAGAACACTGCCCATGGGGCCCTGCGCCAACAAGGTCTCGCTCGACAAGCGGCGCGTAAGTTCCTCGGCACCAAAGCGGTTGTAATAACTCGTATCCATATATATCCCGCTATTCCTCGACGCTGATTCCCTGCTTTTCGAGATAGGCGAGCCAACGGCTCATCGTGTCCTCGGATAGCGCATGCTCCATCATGCAGGCCTCGGAATCGGCTCGCTCAAATTCGACACCGAGCTCCTGAACCAAAAACGTGCGGATGAGGCGATGACGGTACCAGATAGCCGTGCCAACCTCGCGGCCGCGATCGGTCAGGATCACCTTGCCGTAGTGCGATTGCTCGACAAGCTCGGATGCCTTGAGCGCCGAAACCGCTTTATTGACCGATGCCTTGGAGACGCCAAGGCGCTGCGCGATGTCGACCGATCGCACGCCGTTGGTTTCCCCCTCTTCGCTTTCAATGCGAACCATGCACTCCAAGTAGTCTTCGTTCGCCACCGTCAGATGTAGTTCGCGCGAGCTATTTGTCGTATCCATGATCTTCCGTCCCTTCTGCATTCAATGGCTGATTCTACCCCATCCAAGCGTCGTGGTATGCCGTGGCATACCGTGCTAGAGTTCTTGTTGCACACGACGACCAAGATTGGAGCGGTCTTTATGGAAAACACCACCACGAGCCCCGATGTCCTCGAACGCTTTTTGCGCTACGTCCAGATCAACACGCAGTCCGAGGATGCAAACTGCGACCAGGTGCCCTCGAGCGCCGTTCAGTTTGACCTTGCCAACGTGCTGGCCGAAGAGCTGCGCGAGCTTGGTGCGGAAGATGCCCACGTAACCGAGCACGCCTATGTCTGCGCGCATATCCCCGCAAGTGCGGGCGCTGAGGACAAGCCCGCCCTGGGCCTGATCGCCCATCTCGACACCACCGAAGTTGCACCGGGCGCCGGCGTGAAGCCGCACATCGTACACTACGAAGGCGGCGACCTGGTCTGCGGCACGGTTGACGGTAAGCCCGTTGCCATGAGTACCGCCAAGCTTCCCGCCCTGAATGACCTCGCGGGTGAGGACCTGGTCTGCAGCGACGGCACCACGCTGCTGGGCGCAGACGACAAGGCAGGCGTCGCCGAGATCATGTCGCTTGTCGCGCGTATCGCTCAGGACCCTTCTCTGCCCCATCCCGCACTCGGCATTTGCTTCTGCCCTGACGAGGAGATCGGCCACGGAGCCGAGCTGTTGGATATCGATACCTTTGGCTGCAAGTACGCCTACACGGTCGACGGCGGCCCCATCGGCGAGCTGGAGTGGGAGTGCTTTAACGCCGCCGAGGCGACCGTCCGCTTTGAGGGCCAGTCCATCCACCCGGGCGACGCTAAGGGCCGTATGGTTAACGCAGGCAATCTGTTCTGCGACTTCAACGCGTTGCTCCCCTACGTGCAGCGCCCGGAGTATACGGAAGGCTACGAGGGCTTTTATCACCTTGAGGGTGTATCTGCGACCGTCGATTACGCCACAGCGCGCTATATCGTCCGCGACCATGACGCCGCCAAGTTCCAGCAGAAGCTCGACCTTATTGTTGCCGCCGCCTCGATGCTCAACCAGCGTCTGGGTGAGGAGCGCGTGACGGTCGAGATTAAGCAGCAGTATCGAAATATGGCCGAGATCGTTCGTGACTATCCCGAGCTTATTGATGTTGCCAAGGAAGCCTACCTCGCCTGCGGCGTTGAGCCCCAAGTGCTGCCGATTCGCGGCGGCACCGACGGCGCGCAGCTGTCGTTCCGCGGTCTGCCCTGCCCCAACCTTTCCACCGGCGGCTATTGCTACCACGGCGTCAACGAGTTCGTCCCGGTCAGTTCGCTCGTCAAGATGACCGACGTACTCCAGGAGCTCGTCGCCCGCTTTGCATAAGCCTGGCTGCACAAGTCCAAAAGACGAATCGCCCCGTCCTCAACCAAGAACGGGGCGATTTTTTTACTGCAACGAGAATAGGTTGACGCACGCCAGCCTATTAACGCAAGGAGTGTCCCAAACTGCCGGCACAGACGATATGAGCAGGACATAAAAACATTGAGAGCCCCTGCTGCATGAAAGACCG
>CABUMZ010000141.1 GCA_902492825.1 uncultured Collinsella sp. | reverse complement strand
CAGGGAGCAGCACCAAAGAGAGTGCGGCCGGTGATGACCAGGTCCTTGCGTTTGCGGTAGGCGTCCTTCTTGATCAGGAAGTACTCCTGCTCGTCGCCCACGGAAGGAACGACCTTCTTGGGGGTCTTACCGAACAGCGCCAAAACGCGCTTAGACTCACGCGAGAGCGCGGTCATGGAACGCAGCAGCGGGGTCTTCTTGTCCAGGGCCTCGCCCGTGTAGGAGCAGAAAGCCGTGGGGATGCACAGGACATCGTCCTTGATAAAGGCGGGGCTAGTGGGGTCCCAAGCGGTGTAGCCACGGGCCTCGAAGGTGGCGCGCAGGCCGCCGTTGGGGAAGCTCGAGGCATCGGGCTCGCCCTGGATGAGGTTCTTGCCCGTAAACTTGGTAATGGCGGTGCCGTCGTGGTTGGGCTCCAGGAAGCTGTCGTGCTTCTCGGAAGTAATGCCCGAAAGCGGCTGGAACCAGTGAGCATAGTGCGTCGCACCCTTGGAGATGGCCCAGACCTTCATGGCATGGGCAACGGCGTTGGCCACATCCAGGTCGAGCGGCTCACCGCCCTCGAGGGTTGCAGCAAGGCGCTTCCAAATGTCCTTGGGGAGGTAGTCCTTCATGACTTCCTCAGAGAACACCATGGTCCCGAAGCGGTCAGTAAGTTCGGCCATACGGAACTCCCTTCGTATCGGCACCGCGTGAGAAGCGGTGTTGATTACTAACAAACGAGTCATAGCTTAGACTCGCCGTGTTTCCGCGACATTACCGTTATGTTGCTGTCGCGAAACCAATCAATGAGGTTACCCTATCGAGGCGGCGTTGCCACCCTCAACAGCCAATCAACTGCATAAATTGCAGACCTCTCCCCATGGTTTAAGGGTAGTCAATTTGGGATGGAGCTCTATTAACTGGTATTTTGCATCAGATACCAGTCTTTATAGTCCGTGCCTAGATTAGCCGCTCTGTTATAGAGAAAGCCGATAGCAAGGCATCTTTGATTGGTATCCCCGAATAACGAGTGAAACTCCACCGTGACACAGTGGTGCTGTAGAATCCTTACAACACATCACACTATTACGTATCTAGAGGAGCACGATATGCGCGTCGACGAGGTTTTTAAGCAGGCAGCATCCCAGGGCACCGCGCCCGTTTCGTTTGAGATGTTCCCGCCCAAGGGCGAGCTCACCCTCGACACGGCTCGCGAAGTGGCAGGCAATCTATGCAAGCTTTCGCCGAGCTTTGTCTCGGTTACCTGCTCGGCCGGCGGCTCGGGCAACGGTGCCGCCACCGCCCCCATCGCGCATATGATTACGAGCGAATTCGACACGCCCTCGGTGGCACACCTTACCTGCGTGGGCCGGTCGCACGCCGACATCGCCGCCAAGATCGACGAGTATCGCACCGCCGGCGTGGAAAACATCCTGGCCCTGCGTGGCGATCTCCCTGCCGGCGCGACCGAGGACGACAAGCCCGCCTCCGACTACGCCTACGCCCGCGACCTCATCCCCGAGCTCGTCGACGCCGGCTTTTGCGTGGGCGCCGCAGCCTACCCCGAGGGCCACATTGCCTGTGAGGATCTCAACCTCTCGGTCGAACACCTCAAGCAAAAACAGGACGCTGGCGCGAGCTTCTTTGTGACGCAGCTCTTCTTTGATAACGAGTGCTTCTACCGTTTTCGCGAGCTTGCCGACAAGGCCGGCATCACCGTGCCCATTACCGCGGGCATCATGCCGTTTATGGGCAAGTCACAGATCAGCCGCATGGTCTTTATGTGCGGCGCGTCGCTGCCCTCCCCCGTCATCAAGATTCTCGCCAAGTACGAGAATGACCCCGAGAGCCTGCAGGCAGCTGGTGTAGATTATGCAGCCCGCCAGCTTTGCGACCTCAAGGAGCACGGCGCCGACGGCCTGCACCTGTACACTATGAACCGTCCTGCGATCGCCGCGACCATTATGGAGCGCCTGGGGTAATGGAAAAACCGCACATCGATACAACCGCTGTCGAAGTGCCGGCCGACCTTGCGTCGCCGGCGCTTTACCGTGTCGATGCTGCGCACCATCCCCGTGTCGACCGTGCCGAGATGCTGCGGTATCTGGGTTACGGCGGCCAGCAGATCGAGCCCGAGCTGTCACGACGTATTGAGCTTGTGGTCGAGCGCCTGGAACTTGACATTGAGCCCCGTGGCGTGCGCCGCGTGTTTGCCGTCGATGCCACGGGCGTGGACGAACAAAGTGAGCCTTGCATTCGCTTGGTTGGCACCAACGTTGAGCTGCGAGGTCGCGATATCTATCGACATCTCAAAGATGCCCGCTTTGCCGCGCTCATGGCATGCACCCTCGGCATGGACGCCGAGCGTCGCCTGCGCACCACGGGAGCCCAACATCCCCTGGAGGGCGCCGTGCTCGACGCCGCGTGCTCCGCTTACGTGGAAGCCGCCGTTGAGCAAATGGACCAGCAGGTCAAGACGGACGCCGCCGTTCATGGGCTCGCCGGCAACTGGCGCTTTAGTCCCGGCTATGGCGACTGCCCGCTCTCGGCCCAGCGCTCGATCGTCAATGCGCTCAACGCCACGCGGCTCATCGGCCTGACCGTCACCCCCACCAGCCTACTCATGCCCACCAAAAGCGTGACCGCGGTGATCGGTCTGTTTGACGGCGAGGTCCACGACGCCCAGAGCCGCCCCACCTGCAATATCTGCCGCATGCGCGAACACTGCCGCTTCCGCGCCGCCCACACCACCTGCTATTCCAGCCATTAGGAGCCCCCGATGTTTACTCCGCTTATCACTCATGATTCTGACGGCACTGCATTGGCGGCACCCGTTGATGCCGCACGTCGCAACGGTGCCACGTACAAGACGCGCACGATCGACGATCTGCGCATTAAGGACGATCGCCTGCGCGCCGCCATCGAGGGCACGGGACACCTGCTGTTCGACGGTGGCATGGGCACCATGCTGCAGGCGGCCGGCATGAAGGCCGGCGCCCTGCCCGAGCTGCTCAACTTCGAGGAGCCCCAAGTCATTACCGACATCCAGCGTCAGTACGTCGAGGCCGGCTGCGACGTGATCACCGCCAACACCTTTGGCGCCAACGCCCACAAGCTCGACGGTGCCGCCACCGTGGCAGATATCTTTGCCGCCGCTGTCGCCTGCGCCCGCGCGGCCGGTGCCCACTACGTCGCCGGCGATATCGGCCCCATCGGCGCGCTACTTCGCCCCTTGGGTACTCTCAGCTTCGACGAGGCCTATGACCTCTTTGCCGAGGAAGTGCGCGCCGGCGTCGATGCGGGCGTGGACCTCTTTATTATCGAGACCATGACCGACCTTGCCGAGATCAAGGCGGCCGTCCTCGCCTGCCGCGAGAACTCCAACCTGCCCGTCTTTGCCACCATGACCTTTGAGGAAGACGGTCGCACCTTCCTGGGCACAAGTCCCGAGGTTGCCGCCATCACGCTCGACGCCATCGGCGCCGACGTTTTGGGCATCAACTGCAGCCAGGGACCGGCCGAGCTCAGAGGGCTCGCCGCACGCATGCTCACCGTTACGGACAAGCCCGTTATGGTGCAGGCCAATGCGGGACTGCCCCGTGTGGACGATGACGGCAATACCGTCTTTGATATCCAGGCACCCGAGTACGCCAAGGCCGTCGCCGGTATGATCGAGGACGGCGTGGGCGTCGTCGGCGGATGCTGCGGTACCACGCCCACGCACATGGCGGCCTTGCGCACGCTTATCGACAACCACACGCCCAGCCCGCGCCACCGCAAGCCCAGCATGTCGGTCACGAGCGCCCAGACGGTCGTAGACCTTCCCTGCGCCGGCCACAAGATCGCCGTCATCGGCGAGCGCATCAACCCCACCGGCAAAAAGCGCCTGCAGCAGGCCCTGCGCGACGGCGACCTGGACTACGTTGTGAGCCAGGGCATCAGCCAGCAGGAACAGGGCGCCGACATTCTGGACGTCAACGTGGGCCTGCCCGAGATCGACGAGGTCAAGATCATCCAACAGGCGACCGAACAGCTCCAGGGCTCCACGCTGCTGCCGCTGCAGATCGACTCCACCGACCCCGCAGCCGTCGAGGCCGCCGTGCGCCGCTACGCCGGCAAGCCCATCATCAACTCGGTCAATGGCAAGCAGCAGATCATGGATGAGATCTTTCCGCTGGTCGCCCACTACGGCACCAACGTTGTCGGCCTTACGCTCGACGAAGGCGGCATCCCCGATACCGCCGAGGCTCGCTTCGCCATCGCCGAGCGCATCGTGGCCGAGGCTGCCCGCTACGGCATCGGACCGGACCGCATCCTCATCGACTGCCTGGTCATGACCGCCTCGACCAATCAACGCCAGGCCGAGCAGATCCTGCGCGCCATGTCCCTGTGCAAGGAGCGCCTGGGCGTCAAATGCGCGCTCGGCGTGTCGAACATCAGCTTTGGCCTGCCTGCCCGCCCGCTGCTGGGCTCGGTCTTTTTGGCCGCCGCCTTTGGCGCGGGCCTGGACGCCCCCATCATGAACCCGGGCTCCAAGCGCTTTATGGATACCGTCTACAGCTATCGCGTCTTGAGCGTTGAAGACGAGGGCTCGACCGGATACATCGAGCGCTACGCC